>JBHEMA010000207.1:0-3977 GCA_046262795.1 Candidatus Dormibacteria bacterium
TGCCGTACCTGGCGAAGCTGGGCATCAGTCACCTGTACTGCTCGCCGTACATGCAAGCGGCGCCGGGCAGCGCGCATGGGTACGACGTCGTCGACCCGACGCGCGTCAACGACGAGCTCGGCGGCGACCCGGCGCTGCAGCGACTTGACGAGACGCTTGCGGCGCATCACATGGGACAGCTGCTCGACGTTGTGCCGAACCACATGTGCGTCGACCACCCGGCGAACCGCTGGTGGTGGCACGTGCTACAGCGCGGGCGTGACAGCGAATTCGCTGCGTTCTTCGACATCGACTGGGACGCCCCCGGTGTGGAGGGCAAGGTGGTGCTGCCGGTCCTCGGCGACGAGCCGGAAGCGGTGCTGGCCCGCGGCGAGGTTTGTCTCGCGACCGACGGTGCCGGCGAACCGGTGCTGCGCTATTTCGAACACAGCTTTCCCGTTGCGGCCGACGTCCGTCAGACGGACGACGTGCGCCAGCTGCTCTCGCTGCAGCACTACGTCCTCGACTTCTGGAAGACGGGTCTGCGACGGCTCAACTATCGCCGATTCTTCGATGTCTCCACGTTGGCGGCGGTGCGAGCAGACGTTCAGCGCGTGCACGAGACGACGCACCATCGCGCACTCGAGCTGATGCGTGAGGGCGTCGTCGACGGCTTGCGTATCGACCACGTCGACGGACTGCACGATCCGCAGGCATATGTGGAGCGTCTTCGCGCGCAGACACCCGATGACGCATGGATCGTCGTCGAGAAGATCCTCGGGACACACGAGTCGCTGCCGGATGCATGGCCGGTCGACGGCACCACCGGGTACGACTTCGCCGCTCTGCTGACGCGGTTGATGGTCGATGGCGAGCACGAGGACCATATGAGTCGCGTGTACCGCGAGTTCACCGGCGACGCGGGCGACTTCGCATCGCACGCGTGCCAGGCTCGGTTGCAGGTGCTGGCTCAGCTGCTGAGCGCGGATCTCGACCGGCTGACGCGGGTTGCGACCGCAGCCGGCATTGCCGATGCGCGCGACGAGCTCGGCGCATTGCTCGCCGCCATGCCGGTGTACCGCGTGTACCCGCGCGACGGCACGCCACTCGACGAAGCGGGCGCCCGCATCGTCGACGCCGCGGTCGCTTCAGCGTCCGCTTCGGGTGCCTGCGACGAGCGCCGGCTGCAGTCGATTCGTGCTGTCGTGCTCGGCGAGGAGGCGTCTTCATCCGCGCAGGCGGAGCTGCGCGTGCGGATGCAGCAGCTCGGCGCGGCCACGACTGCGAAGGGAATCGAGGACACCGCGTTCTACCGGTACGTGCGGCTCGTCGCGCTGAACGAGGTCGGCGGCGATCCAAGCGCGTTCGGCATCGATGCCAACGCGTTCCATGCGGCATGCAGCAGCGCCGCCTCGCGGCATCGGCAAAGCCTTCTCGCCACGGCGACGCACGACACCAAGCGCGGTGAGGATGCGCGCGTGCGCATCGCCATGCTGACCGAGATGCCTGACGCGTGGGCGCACGCCGTCGCGCGATGGCGCGACATCGGTCGACGCCATCGCGGGGCCATGGCGCCGTCGCCTGTTGCGGAATACCTCTTCTTTCAGACGATGATCGGCGTTCATCCGATCGATGCAGAGCGCGCCAGCGCGTACATGCGCAAGGCGGTGCGCGAGGCGAAGCAGGAGACGAGCTGGCTGGCGCCGGACGAGCGCTACGAGAAGGAGCTCGACAGCTACGTGCGCGGGATGCTCGCCGACGACGAGTTCGTCACATCGCTCTCCGCGTTCCTCGCGAAGATCACGCCCGCGTGGTACGTGGCGGCGCTGTCACAGACGCTGCTGAAGCTGATGTGTCCCGGCGTCGCGGACATCTATCAGGGATGCGAGCTCTGGGATCTGAGCGTGGTCGATCCCGACAACCGCCGGCCGGTCGACTATGCGTTGCGTCGCGAGCTGTTGCACGAGCTCGACGCCGCCACCACGCGCGAGGTGTGGACGCGCGCCGAAGAGGGACTACCCAAGCTCCACGTCGTGCGCTCGGCGCTGCAGCTGCGCCGGCGGCGCCCGGAGGCGTTCGCGCCGGGTGCCCGCTACCGTCCACTGGTGCCGACCGGGCTACGCGAAATGCACGCGGTTGCGTGTGCGCGCGCACCGGTGAATGGCGATGACGAGGTGATCGCCGTCGCGGTGCGACTCGCGCACGCGGTGTCCGGCGGTTGGCACGACACGTCGATCGACCTGCCTGCGGGCACATGGCGCAACGTCCTGTCGGATGAACACGTCAAGGGTGGCGCGGTCAGGCTCGCCGACCTGCTCGACGCGTTCCCGGTGGCGCTGCTGGAGCGCTCCACGTGAGACGCGACTTCCGTGTATGGGCGCCCCGCGCAGACCGGGTCGAGCTCGAGCTCGAGGGCACGCGTCATCGCATGACACGCGTCAGGGGCGGCGGCTGGCACTCGGTCGAAGTGAAGGCTGACGCTGGAGCCGAGTACACGTTGGTCGTTGACGGCGGCGCACCGCGCCCAGACCCTCGCTCGCAGCACCAGCCCCACGGCGTGCACGGGCCGTCATGCGTGGTCGACCATCACGGCTTTCCCTGGACCGACGCGGCCTGGCGCGGCTTCGCGCTGCGCGACGCGGTCATCTACGAGCTGCACGTCGGCACCTTCACACCCGAAGGCACGTTCACGGCCGTGACGGAGCGGCTCGATCACCTGCAGGCGCTCGGCATCAACACCATCGAGCTCATGCCGGTCGCCGAGTTTGCCGGGTCACGCGGCTGGGGCTACGACGGCGTCGACCTCTTCGCACCGCACCACGCATACGGTGGCCCCGAGGGTCTGAAAGCGCTCGTCGACGCGTGTCACGCTCGCGGGCTCGCGGTGGTGATCGACGTTGTATACAACCACCTCGGTCCCGAGGGAAACTACCTCGCCGAGTTGGCGCCCTACTTCACTCATCGGTACGCGACGCCGTGGGGTGACGCGGTCAACTACGACTCGGCCGACAGCGACGAGGTGCGCTCCTTCGTCGTCGACAACGCGGTCATGTGGCTGCGCGACTATCACTGTGACGGGTTGCGGCTCGACGCGGTGCATGCCATCCTCGATACGTCGGCGACGCACATCCTGGAGGCGATCCGTGCGCGCGTCGACGACGTCGCGTCCGACCGGCAACGGACGCTGTGGGTGATCGCGGAGTCCGATCTCAACGATCCCCGATTGGTGCGCGACGTCGAGCACGGCGGCTACGGGCTCGACGCGCAATGGAGCGACGATTTTCATCACGCCCTGCACGCGCTGCTGACCGGTGAGCGCAGCGGTTACTACGCCGACTTCGCCTGCTTCGACGACATCGGAGCAGCGCTGCGTCAGGCGTTCGTGTATGCGGGCCGCTACTCGGCATACCGGAGGCGAACACATGGACGCGCCATCGGCGAACTGCCGCTCACCCGCTTTCTCGGGTACTCCCAGAACCACGACCAGGTCGGGAATCGCGCGACCGGTGAGCGCCTGTGTTACCTGATCTCGCCCGGACGTGCGCGCATGGCGGCGGCGCCAAATCCTCACGGCATCACCTGGCACGATCTCGCTCGCGCCCACAGACGCGTCGTCTGAGCGCAAGAGCAGCTTCGCTCCGCGCGCTTCGTCGACATCACATGCGTCAATGCCGACGTTGCACGCGACGACGAGACCCGCGTTCGCGTAGACGACGAGACGCTGCTGCTCGTCGCAGCGCACGCGTACGTCTGACGCATCGCCGTCGCGCAGGCCGGGCGTTGCATGGCGGAGCGCGATGAGATCGCGGTACCAGCCCAGCATCGACGCGTGCTGTCCCTCCTCCACCTCGTCCCAGCGCAACTTGGAGCGCGCGAACGTGTTCGCGTCTTGCGGGTCCGGTACGTCTTCGGGTTTCCAGCCGAAGGCGGCGAACTCGCGGCGACGACCTTCGCTCACCGCTCGCTGCAATGCCGGGTCGCCGAGGTCGGTGAAGTAC
>JBHEMA010000208.1:0-8041 GCA_046262795.1 Candidatus Dormibacteria bacterium
GGCGAGGGCCGATGCAAGGCCGGCAATTGTCAGCGCCGGAACAAGCCGGAACTTGCTTCGACGCTCCCTCCGTTTCACGCCGCGCGAGCATACACGAAGAAGATGGACGCCCCGGTGGCGCCCCACTCAGATGAAGTCAGGCCGGAGGACCGGCCTCCAGCTGCACCGTCGCGCTGTGGTTCGCGCCGGATTGATCGGTCCACCCGACGGTGACGCTGTCGCCCGGATGCTTGCCCGCGAGTGCGGCTTGCAACGTTTTCGCGTCGCTCACAGAGTGGCCGTTGATCGATGTGATGACATCACCCGACGCAATGCCGGCGCGCTGTGCAGGACTACGCGACTCCACGGCGCTCACCGCGGCGTTGGACCCCGACTGATCACTCGCGATCTCGACACCCAGGATGCCGCGCTGACCGATCTGCACCGTGGACGAAGACCGTCCCGCTTCGATCTGACGCACGATGTTCATCGCGGTGTTGATCGGAATCGCGAACGCGATGTTCGACCCACTCGATTGAAAACGTCCCGACGATTGCGCAGCGGTGTCGATACCGATCGTGTGGCCTTGCGCGTCCACCAGTGGGCCTCCTGAGTCGCCGGGCTGGATGTACGCGTTGATCTGGATCGTGCCGTTCAAGGTCTCGGAGTCTGCGGTCGAGTCACCCGCCGTGATCGTCTGATCGAGCGCGGTCACCGATCCCTCGGTCGATGCCGGCGTGCCCCCGCGTCCGAGCGCGTTGCCGATGGCCACGACGTGGTCGCCGACGTTGACCTCTGACGAGTCGCCGAGCGTCACGGTCTTCAATCCCGACGCGCCGTCGAGCTTCACCAAGGCGACGTCGTCGGTCGCATCGGTTCCGAGCACGGTGACCGTAAATGTGGTACCGGCACCGTCGATCTGTCCGCTGAGCTTTGTCGTGCCCTCGATGACGTGGTTGTTCGTCAGGACCGCACCCGATGACGTGATCACGATGCCGGTGCCCGCCACCTCACCACCGCCGGCGAGCGTGCCGTTGATGTCAACGACGGCTGGATCCACTGCCGCCGCGATCGACGATGCTGAGGGGGAGCCCGGCGACGACGATGGCGGTGACTGCGGAGTCGTCGAGCCGTTGCCCGCTCCATTGCCGTCGCCGCTGCCCGAGAAGGGACCGCCCTTGGGCGTGGTGATGGCCGGAGGCACAACGGTCGCGGCCGCGTTCGAGGAGCTCTGCCGGCTGAGGATCACGCCCGCCGCGACGCTGGAGCCGGCCGCGGCGCCGACTGCGAACAGCAGCGCGAACAGCGCCATGCGTCTCGACACCCGTGGTGCACGGCGCAGCGGTGGCGGCTCCGGCTGGGTGAAGGACGGTGGTTGGAGTGGATACGCGTCCGAATGCAGCGGCGGAGCCTGCGGCGTCGCTTCGGTCATGACAACAGCGTGCAGGTCGAAGCTTTCAGCTCCATGAGCGCGCCGCAGTGCGTCTTTGGCATCGTGCTCTGATGGGAGTCGTCGACCTGCAGGCGGCATCGCGCTCGACACCGGGCGAGTGGATTTGGTGCGCGGCGCTGCTGCTCGTCCCACTGGTCGTCGTGATCGCGGTGTTCATCACAGGCTCGGCGACGCGTCGCGGTGTCGCGGCGCTGATCGAGCGTCCCGCGAGCGGTCTGCAAGCGGCGACCGGACGGCCCGCGTGGAGCTCGGCCGGCGTCGAGATCGGCGTGTGGGCGCTCATCGTCGCGGCCACCGGGTTCTTCTGGGACGTCGCCTGGCACATTGATCTGGGGCGTGACCAGGAGTTGTTCACGCCGCCGCACACGTTGATCGTTGCCGGATTGACCGGTTTGCTCGCAGCCGGCATCACCAGCACGGCCATCGCGACGGTGCGGCGGGCGGAAGTCGGCTTTCGCATTGGACGCGTGCGCGTTCCCTGGGGCGCCGCGGGACTCATCGTGCTCGGGGGATTTGCCAGCATCGGTTTTCCACTCGACGACCTGTGGCATGCGACGTACGGGATCGACGTGACGATGTGGAGTCCGACACACCTCACGATGATCAGCGGCGCGGGCTTCGCGCCGATCGCCGTGTGGCTTCTGTATCGCGAGGGAGGCGTCGACAATGGTCGGCGCTGGACGCGCATCGCCGCGCGACCGCTGCTCGCAGGTGCGCTCGTCGTCGCGCTCGCGGCATTCCAGCTCGAGTTCGATGACGGCGTGCCGCAGTGGCAGATGCTCTACCAACCGGTCCTCATCGCCTTGGGCGCGACACTCGCGCTCACGACAGCGCGTATGGCACTGGGACGTGGTTGGGCGTTGCTGACAGCGTTGCTGTTCCTTGGCATTCGCGGTGTGCTGACGCTCATCGTCGGCGTCGTGCTCGGACACGTGATCACGACCATCCCGCTGTATCTCGGCATCGCGGTGTGCGTCGAGATTGCTTTCGTCATCGCGCAGCAACAGTCACGCCTCGTGCAGGCGCTCATTGCCGGTGCGCTCGCGGGCACGGTCGGTCTCGCGGTCGAGTGGGGCTGGACGCACGTATGGGGCTACCAACCTTGGCAACCGAGCATGTTGCCGGCGATGTGGGCCGCGGTCCTCGCCGCGATCGCCGGCGCCGTTCTGGGCACCGCGTTGGGAGCCGTAGTCCGCGGTGGCGGGCCTGCAATGCGGGGAACGGCTGTCGCGCTCGCCGGACTTGCAGCCGTGGTGACCCTCGCCATCCCCTTCGCGCGTAACAACGCACCGATCACAGCGACGGTGACGACCACACCCGTCGGTGCGCCGCAAGCGGCGACTGATCGATATGGACTGCCGTCATCGGTGCAGGACGTCAGCGTCCACGTCGATGTGTCACCCGCAAACGCCGCTGACAACGCCGACGTCTTCCGCGTCATCGCGTGGCAGGGCGGCGGACGTGTCATCGCACCGCTTCATCAGACACGAGCCGGTCGGTGGGCGGCAGAGGAAGCCGTACCCACAGGGGCATCGTGGAAGACGATTGTCATGCTCGTGAAGGGCGACGTGCTAGCGGCGTCGCCGGTGTCGATGCCCTTCGATCCTCAATACGCGCAGGCCCCGATTCCGCGCCTCGGAACGCGGACCGCCGGCATGGTACCCGCCTCATCGCTGCTGATGCGAGAGTTTCAGGGCGGCGCTGGCCCGATCGCTATCGCCGCGTACGCCCTGTTCATCCTCGAGCTCGTCGCAACCTTCACCGTGATCGCGCTCGCGTGCGTGTCCCTCGCCCGTGCGTCGGGCGGACGGTCAGGCGGTGTTCAGACGCGCGAACGACCGCGCATCACCAGCCAGGCGGCGGCGATGAGCACGACGACGATGACAACGACGTAGACGATGATGGCCTTGGTGCCAAAGAGATTCAGGGCGAGCATCACAACTCCCAGCTATACAGTCGGAAAGAAGGCGCCAGCCTATCGCACCGGGACGCCGGCCAGGGCGAGGAACTCCGCACGCAGCGTGTCGTCAGCGGCATAGTTGCCGCGCCACACAGCTGTCTTGGTGGTCGACTCGATCTCGCGCACTCCGCGCATCTGGGTGCAGAGGTGCTCCGCCTCGATGCGAACCGCGACGCCGTGCGGTTTGAGGATGTCCTCCAACGCGCCCGCGATCTGCTGCCCGAGGCGCTCCTGCACGCTGAAGCGGCGCGCGAACAGGCGCACCAGGCGTGTCAGCTTGGAGATGCCGATGATGTTCTCGTGTGCGATGTACCCGATGTGCACGGTGCCGAAGAACGGCAGCGCATGGTGCTCACACAGCGCGAAGAATGGAATGGGCCCCTCGACCACCTGGCTGATGCGGCAGTCGGGGTCACCATGACACTCCGTGGGAAAGGCTGTCACCAGTTTCTCGTCACCCTCGTATCCGTCGGTCGCATCGAACAGTGCGCGCACGAAGCGCTTCGGCGTGTCGACGGTCGAGGGCTGCGTCACGTCCATTCCCATGGCGGTGAACATCTCCGCCGCATGGCGCTCGAACCGCGCCCGCTGCCGCGCTGTGATGCGGCGTGGATGCACAGCGGCCCACTCGCCCGCGGACGCGCCGTTGCGCGATGTCGGCGACAGCGAGTCGAGCGCGGCCGAATCCACAAGCACCGACGGCTTCTCAGCCATTGACCTCAACCTCCATGCGTGATACATTCTAAGGATAGCAGAGATTAGTTTTACAGCGGAGCTCGAGGGGGATGGCTGAGCGGCAGCTACGCCAGCGTTTGCTCTGGACGGCGGGGCCAGTCTCGGGCACGACGAGCGTGGCCCCTTGAAGGTGGCAACTGCGGCGCGCGCCAACGGCATCAAGGCGCTCGACGTCCTCGCCGAACCGACGCGGCGCGAGCTGTATCGACTCGTCGCTCGGTATCCGGACGGCCTCTCGCGCGACGACGCCGCGCACCAGACTCATATCGGACGTGCGCTGGCTGCATATCACCTGGATCGGCTGCACGCTGCAGGCCTCCTCGACGTCGAGTACCGCCGCCCGCCCGGGCGCGGTGGTCCGGGTGCGGGACGACCCGCCAAGTTCTACCGGCGCAGCGAGCGCGCTGTGCAGCTGTCGCTGCCGCCGCGCAACGACGTGCTGCTGTCGGAGATCTTCGCTACATCGATGGATCCACGCGGTACGGCGACGCCGCCGCGCACCGTCGTCGACGCCGCACACCGACGCGGATGTGATCTCGGCGCACGCGCACGCGAGCGCGCCGGCGCTCGGCCATCGCGCCGTCGCCTGCAGCAGGCGGCGCTCGATGCGCTCGACGACGAGGGCTTCGAACCGGAGATTGAACGCGGAGCCATCACACTGCGCAACTGTCCGTTTCACGCGGTGGCGCAATCACATCGCCGGCTCGTGTGTGGGGTGAACCATGTGCTGATGCAGGGGTTTGCCGGCTCACTCGGCGAGGACGTGTGCGCGGAGCTGCAGCCCGACGCGTCGCGATGCTGCGTTGTGCTGCGCGTCTAAGCTCTCGGCATGCCGGCGGACGCTTCCTCGCTGAACCACGTCATGGCTGCGCTCCGGCTGGAACCGCATCCAACGTGCGGATACGTCGCCGAGACGTATCGCAGCTCGCAACGCATCGCGGCGGGCGGACTTGACGCGCCGTTCCGTGATGGAAGGCCGATCGGCACTGCCCTCTACTTTCTGGTGACACCCGAGCGTCAGGTGCGCTGGCATCGCATTCGCAACGACCAGCTGTACCACCGCTATCTCGGCGACGCGCTCGAGGTGCTGTCGCTGTATACGGACGGCTCACAAGCGATTCAGGTGCTGGGCGACGACATCACCGCCGGCGAACACTTGCAGCTCTTCATCCCGGGAAACACGTTCCACGCGGCGCGACTGCGCAGCGGAGGGCGTTGGTTCCTCGGTGCGAGCACAGAGTGGCCGGGCGTCGAACCGGAGGACGTCGAGCTCGGCGAGCTGACCGATCTGCAGCGACGCTTCCCCGCCGCCGCGTCGCCAATCGCCGACTTCGCCGCGTGAGCGACTCGGACGGACGACGGTGCCGACAACGCGCCGACGCTCGCCGCCAATCGAAGGTTGGGCCACCGCCCACTTCCGGAGCTGCTGTACTTCGAGCGCGCGACGTGAATGCGTTGCGTAGCACGGCGTGCTACGCAGCGCCTTATGGACGAGATCACGCAGCGCGAACTTCGCAATGAGAGCGGCGCGATCATGCGCCGCCTCGACCGCGGCGAGACGTTTGTGGTCACGCGCAACGGCGCGCCCGTCGGCCAGTTGTCGCCCTTGAAGCGCAAGCGTTTTGTTTCAGCCGACACAGCGATCGCGGTGTTCACCGGCGCGCCGCCGGTACACCTCCGCCGGCTTCGGCGCGATCTCGACCGCTTCGCGACGCAATCGACGACGCGTGGCTGAGGCGAGGCGCCGCGCCCGAGGACTTCTGGACACGTCCGTCGTCGTCGACCTCGAGGCCGTTGGCACCTCATCGCTGCCCGAAGAGGTTGCCGTCAGCGCCATCACGATGGCGGAGCTCGCAGCCGGCCCTCATGCCGCAGACAGCGCCGACGAGCGAGGTCGGCGCCAGGATCGATTGCAGCGTGCCGAGGCGACGTTCGATGCACTCCCTTTCGATGGGGAGTCCGCGCGCGCGTACGCCCGCGTCTACGCTGCGGTGGTCAGCGCTGGACGCAGACGAAGCGCAGGGATTTCCCCGGCCCAGCGTTATCTCCTAGGACGGAGGCCGCGGCGGCCGACGCCTGCCCAGGAAGGCGATGGCAGATGCACGGAGGTCAAGGGTGAAGCGCAATCAGGTGATCAGGGTGGCGGCCGCCGGCTTTGCCGGAGCGGTTGTGGGGATGGCGATTGTTCCCCTCGGAACGCGCGCCGGAGGCCCCAACACGTGGGACGAGTACACCGTCCGCACCGCCAACGGCCAGTACTTCCCGGACGGGGGCACCGCCGCCACGACGTCCGCCATGAGCGGGGGCGAGCCCTCGGTCAGCTACGACACCGTGCACAACAACGCCCTCTACGGCTCAGGCACCCAGGTGAAGCGGCTCACGTTCGACAGTAGCTCGCCGGCGGAGATGACCGTCACTGACGTCAAGCCCACCACGGCCGTGACCACGCTGGACGCGATCACCATCGTCGACCCGTACGCCGGTCGCTCGTTCAACTCGCAGCTTGCGGGCGGCTGCTCGCTGACGTCGTTCAGCGACGACGCCGGAGCGACGTGGACGCCATCGCAGGGTTGTGGCTTCAACACGCTCCTCGACCATCAGACGCTCGGCGCAGGTCCATTCCTGAGCGCACTTCCCAAGCCGCCCGCGCCTGCGTATCCGGACGCCGTCTACTACTGCGCTCAGAACGGGTTCAACGAGGACTGCGCCGTCAGCCTCGACGGTGGCGCCACCTTCGGTCAGGGTGTCCCCATCGCCAATACGCCGGCCAACGACCCGCTCGACAGCAATGCGACCTTGAAGGCCGAGGGTGGTGCCTGTTCGGCGCTGACCGGCCACGTCCGCGTCGCGCCCGACGGCACGGCGTATGTGCCCCTCAAGGGCTGCGGCGGAACGCCGACGACGCAGGAGGGCACGAACACCGAGTATCAGGGCGGCACGCCGGCGCTCTCGGTCAGCACAGACATGGGCCAGACGTGGACCATCACCCGCGTTCCGGCCGCGTCCGTCTCTGACGGCAACGGAGGCGCCAACACCGTCGAGAACCCGGACGAGAGTGACCCTTCGGTCGGCATCAGCCGGCAGAGCGGAGTCCTCTACTACGGCTGGGAGAACGGCCACAACCCGCCCGACCAGCCGAACGTGCCGCCGGTGAACGGCGACCATACGCAGGCGATGATCGCTGTGTCGCACGACCACGGCGCCACCTGGACGAACATCACCGACATCAGCTCGCAGCTCGGCGTGCACAACGTCCAGTTCCCCGAGGTCATCGCCGGCGACGACGACAAAGCCGCGTTCGCGTTCCTCGGAACCGCGGACATCGGCGATGACCAGACGAACGCCTTCCCGACGGACCAGCCGTGGCACCTGTACATCGCCACGACCTACGACGGTGGCAAGACGTGGTCGACGACTGATGCGACGCCGGTCGATTTCATGCAGCGCGGCTGCGTCGACATGCAGGGCACGACGATTGCGCCCTCGGGGCGCACCGACATCTGCAACCAGCGCAACATGCTGGACTTCAACGACATCACCATGGACGGCGCCGGCCGCGTCATCGTTGCGACGTCAGATGGCTGCAACGCGACGTGCCAGGCGAGCTCGACGAGTCACTCGTCGGGCGCGGTCGATCGCGTGTTCCGTCAGTCGGGTGGGACGTTCCTGCTCGCAGGTTCGTCACCCAACGTGCCGGAGGGACCGCTCGCGCTTCTCCTACCGGTGCTCGGCGGTGCCGCCAGCGCAGCGTTTGCCTGGCGGCGGCGCACGCGCCGCCAGCGCTGAGGTCGCGGCTAGCAGCCGCTGCCGAACTCAGCGCTGGCGCTCACCGGATTCGTGGCGATCGTGATCGTCGCGCTCACAGGCGGTTTCATCGAGGGCTCGCAGTCGTAATTCCCGCCGGAGTCCTGCAG
>JBHEMA010000209.1:0-5435 GCA_046262795.1 Candidatus Dormibacteria bacterium
GTCAGTACGTGACGATTGGACTGCAGCGCAACGGCCGCGTCATCGAGCGCCCCTATTCGATCTGCTCCGCGCCGACGGAGGAGGAGATCGAGCTGTTCATCGAGCGTGTCCCCGACGGAGAGTTGAGCGACCCCTTGTACGCGCTCGGCGTCGGCGCGGAGATGGTGGTGCGCAAGCGGACGAAGGGCCTCTTCCTGCGCGACGCACACGTCGTCGCGCAGCCGCACATCCTCGTCGCGACCGTCACCGGTATCGCACCGTTCGTCAGCATGCTGCGCACGCTCGTCGAGCGTGAGCGCAGCGGTGAGTGGACACCCGTGCCGATCACTGCGCTGCAGGGAGCGAGTCGCTCATCGGAGCTCGGCTATTACGACGAGCTGTGCATGCTCGACAACGACCATCCGTGGTTCACGTATGTCCCGACGGTGAGCCGCCCCTGGGAGGATGCGCAGTGGGACGGCGAGATGGGGCGCGTCGAGGACGTGCTCCGCAAGTACGCCGATGCGATGGAGATCCGCGCCGGCAACGGCGCAGTGTTCCTCTGCGGACATCCCGGGATGATCGCCAATGCTCGCGGCATCATGCGCCGCCGCGGTCTCCCCGACAAGGACATCCGCGAGGAGCAGTACTGGCCGGATTAAGGCGCCATGTTCCGGCGGCTGATCACCTCGGCTGGGGCGGTTGAAGGATCCCACCCGCGTGCAGTCGCCCGCTGAACGGTCGCCTCGATTGCGGCATGTGTATGCCGATAAGAGAAGTGGCGAAGGAGTTGATCCAATGCACTCGAAAGTAGAGAAGCGTTCAATAGCTCGCTTGTGGACACGTTGGTGAGCGTCGCAGACCAGGGAGGCGGTGCGCTGTCGGCCCGGCCGGACCTAGTGGGCGTTGCACGTTGCGAGAAGCTGAGGCCCACGATTGGCGCACGCCCAGATGGAATTGTCTGAAGATTCAGCGCGATGACGGCTTGCGAAATGGCAACCGCTGATGCGAAGTTCACGTAGCAGCGCAGCACCCATCGCCAATAAACAACGAGATCGATCGGGTCGAGCGTGAGCGCGGCATCATCGGGTCCTTCCGAGTTGTCGAGTGCCCAATGGACCTGAATGAGTGGGCCGGGATACAACCACAGCTGCAGCTTGTCGAAACTAGACGGGTCTTCTACGTGCCACCAGCCGACTTCGGGTGTTGCACGGACCGGCCTCGATGCTGGCGCAATCGTTCCGCAGAAGTCCTCGAATGCATCGAGTTCTACATCGCCGAGCGGGCGCCGCACGGCATCTGATGGCCCAACCAGAACAACAGTTGCGTATGCACGTCCGTTCGGAGACGAATTGATATGTTGTGCGTACCCTGCGAGGTCAAGCGGCGTTAGCAGTCGACCTGAAGCCGGCGGGTCGCGCCCGCGCCTAGGTGATGGTGCAAGAGGCGCGGCAGCAGCCGCCGTCGGCGCAGCCGGTATCGCGTTTTCGAGCGGAAGAGAGTACCGGCGCCCCGCTGTCTTGCTCGGCGCGTCGAGGAGCCGAGCTGCGACGAGTCTTGCCAAGTGATAGCGAACGGTGCGAGGAGACATCGCGAGCGCTTCTGCAATCTCTGGCGTGGTCATCGCCCCTTGAGTCGTGATGACCTCGACAATGCGGGCTTGGGAACGCGGGAGTGCTCGGTGCTCCCCAGCGGCTGTGAGGCGCGCCTCCAAAAGCCGCTGTTGTTCGTCAAGCGCTGATAGGAGAAACCAGAGCCACTCCGCGTAATCGGCTGCGTCCGTTGTCGCCGCGAGCTGCGAATGCTGGAGAGACAGATAGTATTCTGACTGCCGATCCTCCACGACACGCTCGAGCGACGCAAACGGCACGTAGGTGTAGCCCGCTTTGAGCAGCAAGAACTGCGTCAGCGCCCTTGCGAGTCGGCCATTACCCTCGAGGAATGGATGAATTGCGAGGAACCACAGGACAAAGTCGCTGATGAGAATGAGCGGATGCCACGACGCATCGTCCCACGCCGCATTGAGTTCTGCGACGATTCGCTCCATCCACCAACGAGTTTCGGCCGGTGGTGCCGTTCGAAACACGACGACGGGGAGTCCTGCACCGCTCTTTTGAATGTCGTTGGGTTGCTTCTTGTAGTCCCCGCGGTGTTGAGCATCTGTCTCAGAGTGCGCGAGGAGTACGCGGTGGAACTCCTTGATCACGCTTTCAGTGACGGTCAGCGCTTCATGGTTATCGCGGATGATTTGCAGAAGATCGCGATAGCCGCGAACCTCCTGCTCATCGCGGGCTCTGAAGCCCTCCATGTGCACGCCGGCCAAGACATTGCGGACCTCCTCGTCGCTCAACTGCGCCCCTTCGATGCGAGTAGAAGAGGCCACCGACTGGATCGTGGCGATTTCCTGAAGACGATCAATGAGCTCTGGCGACTGTGCCCGTAGCCGCGTCCAGAGGCCCGCGAAGCGGTCCAACCGACCAACGAGAGCGAGGAAAGCGCCGCCGCCGCGAACGGGCACGAGGGCCGGATCAGGGAGCGTCCACGCTGTCCCGCGGTCAAAAGTTGCCACGACATTGCCAATATATGGCCAGTACCGGGAAGTGGCAAGTAAGCGGCAACCTACGGGCAAAGTGCCGCCGGGTTTAAGCCGCCCGGCTGACGCTAACTAGCGAAACCCGTACTTCCCCTCGTGGAAGTCGCCGCTCGCAGTCCAGCGATTGATGGTGTCGTCGATGATCTCCTCGTCGATGGTCGTGCGACCGTTCCGGCGCGCGTTGCCTTCAACGGCTTGGATCACCTGACCACGAACGAAGTCAGGGACGCGCTGCAGGCGCTGCGTCGCTGCATCACTCCACAGAAGATCGCTCTGATGTCGGTCCTCGATCGACCGTGAGACCTCGCCCCACATGTCGTACTTGGTCTGCATGATCTCCGGGGTGATGGTCGTGCCGAGGTTCTGTTTGTGCGCCGTCCACTCGACGCGCCATCGCGTCAGCTCGCGGCAGAACTCGGGCACCTCGCGCAACCGCGCCTCGGCCTCTGGCGTCCACGTGAATTCCAACGTGCCCGTGCGGTCGCTCAGCGGATGTCCATAGCCGAGCTTGTGGCCGATGCGGGCCACGAAGTCGCTGTCGATCTCGTCGACATCACGATCGGCTGCGCGCTGCTCGACCGCCCGCGCTGCCATCGCAGCGGCGCGATGTGGATCGATTCCGGCGTGCGCTGCTTTGCGACGAGCCTCGTCCTCGGCTGACTCACGTGCGTCGTCGTGCCAGTGCACCGGACAGCGCGCGGCGTCGTCGGACACCAATTCCTCCTGCAGGTGCTGCTTGCTCGATCGGTGATAGTAGCAAGCGAAATAGCGCGACCTAGGTCAGGGCAGAAAAACACACAGCAGAGCTATCATCGGCCGCGGCGCGGGAAGCCAGCCGGTAGGGCCCGCCGGGCGGACGGCGGGGCGGCCGCCGAACCCGCCGGAGGCGTCATGTACGACAGCGTCTACGTCCCGCTCGACAACTCCGAGCACGCGGATGCGGCGAGCACGGTGGCGCTCTCGCTCGCCGATGCGTTTGGAGCTCGCTGCATCGGTATGCACGTGTACGCGGCGCGCATGCACGACTACCGCTTCAAGCAGATGGAGTACACCCTCCCCGAGGAGTACCAGGACGAGGCGGAGCTGCTGCGTCAGCGGCGCATTCACGACAGCCTCATCACGACCGGACTGCAGCTCATCAGCGACAGCTACACCGACGTGCTGCGCTACCGCTGCATGGAGCGCGAGATCCCATTTGAGGCTCGCGCGCGCGATGGCCGCAATTGGGAGGAAATCGTCGCCGACATCAACGAGGTACGGCCAGACCTCGTCGTCATGGGCGCGCTCGGCACCGGTGCCGTGAAGGAGTCGCGCCTCGGCAGCGTCACGGACCGTGTCGTCCGTCGCATCCGCACCGACACGCTCGTCGTGCGCAACGTCGGCGACGCGACGATGCGGGGCGACATCCTGGTCGCCGTCGACGGCTCACCGCAGTCGTTTGGTGGGCTGCGGACTGCGCTCGCGTTGGGGCGTGCGTTGCAGAAGCGGGTCGAAGCAATCGCGGTGTACGACCCGTATCTGCACTATGCGGTCTTCAACGGCATCGTCGACGTGCTCTCGGAAAAGGCGTCGAAGGTCTTTCGCTTCAAGGAGCAGGAAGCCCTGCACGAGGAGATCATCGACACCGGCCTGGCCAAGATCTACGAGTCGCACCTGCGTGTGGCGCAGAACACCGCGGCGGACGAGGGCGTGGAGCTGCCGATCACGCTGCTCGACGGCAAGGCGTTCGAGCGCGTTGCGCGCTACGCACGCGAACGCGAGCCGTGGCTGCTCGTGTGCGGCCGCATCGGGGTGCATTCGCCCGACGGCATGGACATCGGCAGCAACACCGAGCAGCTGTTGCGCTCGGTGCCGTGCGACGTGCTGGTGAGCTCCGGCACCCACGTCCCGCCGCTCGACGTGCGCGCCGAGCAGGCGGTCTCGTGGACGCCCGAGGCGGAGGACCGCATGGAGCTCGTGCCTTACGGCGCCCGCGGGTTGGCGCGCACCGCCGTGCTGCGCTGGTGCATGGAGCGTGGCCACAGCGTGGTGTCGTCGGGCGACGTTGACACAGCACTCGACGAGCTCATGCCCTATCGCCGCAGCATGCGCCGCATCCAGGAGGTCGCGGCCACCATCGAGCATGCCGAGCGCGCGATGGTCGACGAAGCGCCCGCCGAAGCTGCACGCGCACTCTGCCGTGTGTGTGGGTACGCGGCTCGCGCTGATTCGCCGGTGCAGTGCCCGGTCTGCGGGGCCGACGCAACCGCGTTTCAGCCGGTCGACATCGAGGCACTCCTGCGCGACGCAGCGATCGAGGGTGATGCGTCGACGGTGGGGTTCGACGGCGCCAAGCTCGGGTGGACTCTCGAGGCACGCCGTCTGCTGCAACAGCTCCCGGCCGGGTATCTGCGCCGACGCGTGAAGGCGATCGTCGAAAAGACGGCGCGCACGCGCCGGCTGCCGGCGATCACGGTGGAGGTTGCGGAACCACTCGTACGCCCCGAGCTCGATGCGCTCGACGCTACGGCCGGCCCGCACCGCGCACCACTTGGACCAGAGCTGCACACAGGTCCCCACGTCGAAGCGACGCCGCGGCTGCCATGGAGCGGCGAGGCACGCGAGCGCGTCGAGCGCATTCCCGCCGGGTACGTGCGCAACCTTGCCGTGGAGCAGATCGAGCGTCTCGCGCTCGCGCTTGGTGCACCCGAGGTGATGCTGCTGCACGCCAACGCGGGCATCGCCGAAGCGCGAGCAGGCATGGAGCGAGAGCGCGGCACATCAAGCAAGGGCGGGTGTCCGGTGCACGTCCCTGCCGACCTCAATGAGGTGACGGCACCGGTCGTCGACGCATTGGGCCGCAGGCAGATCGACTGATGGGACT
>JBHEMA010000210.1:0-4435 GCA_046262795.1 Candidatus Dormibacteria bacterium
GTCCACGTCGAGCCGCCGTCATCGGAGTAGGCGACCCAGAGCGTGTGGAACGACTGGAACATCGAGTAGTTGCAACCGGCGGCGTCCTGCGCGGCATCCGCCGCGATCCACGCCACGGTGATGCGGCCCGCGTGCGGGTTGTGCGTCCCGTCGGGGAAGTTCTGCGGTGCGATGCTCACGCCCGCCGGTACGGTGTTGCAGATGCGGAAGCCCTCGGCGAGGATGTCTCCTGTTACCGAGTCCGTGCTGAACCCCGGCCCGGTCAGCACCGCCTGCGGCCCGCCAAAGGTCTTGCCGCCGTCGTGCGAGACGTTGACCCAGATCTCACTGTTGCCGAAGAAATCGTGGTACATGAGCACCGCGGTTGCGCCGTCGGTCGTCGTCGCCGTCCCCAGCGAGGCGGCCTCCCACTGACGGTCGACCATGAACGGCTGGCACGAGGTGTTGCCGCTGACCGTGCAGGTCGGTCCGGTGCCGACCCCCTCTGTCCAGGCGCAGACGGTGCTCGTGCACGTCTGCGCGGTCGTTGATTTCCAGGACTCCGCCTGGCTGCTCAGGTTGCACCAGTACACCGCGTTCGATTCGTCCGTCGCCACGCAGCTGTCGCCGCTGCCCGTCCAGCCGCGTTTCAGCGACGTCCAGCTGACGCCGCGATCGGTGGAGCGGTAGAGCGGCCCGCCGCCGCTGGGCGTGGTGTCGTACAGGACGCCGTTTCTGTCCGAGGCGATCGACGGCTCGCCACCGAAGGGCCCGACGTCGTTGATGGTGTAGCCGATGGTGCCGCTTGCGCGCGCGCCGGTCTGCCCACCGATGATGCCGCCGGCAATCGCAGCCAGACCCACGGCGATCAGTGCCACGCCTCTGCTGGCTCTGCGCACTCCCCGCATTGTCAATCTCCTTCCAGAAGGCGGCGGCACCCCGCCAAAATCCCTTCGCGGCTGCCGGATCATACTCCGTCACCCGGGCTGTCAGTGCGCCTGCGACGCAGCGCTCGAGCCAGCATCGGGCGACGCGCTAGAGTACGCGCGCCGCGGTTCGTCTCGACAGGAAGGAGCGCACGCTGATGTCTACACGATCGATCACGCACGCTGCGCGGACACTGACGCTCGGCGCACTTCTTGTGGTGCCCCTCGCCATGGTGTTCGCACCGGCGGCAGCGAGCGCTTCCAGTGGCACATGGACGGTTGTTCCGGCGCCGTCCGTCTCGACAACCGAGAACAATGCGTTGAACGGAGTCGCATGCGCGTCTGCGACGGAGTGCTGGGCTGTGGGCTTCGCGCCCGCGGGAGCGCTGGGCAATCAACCGCTCATCGAGCGCTACGACGGCAACACGTGGACGGTCGCCGTCGGGCCGAATCCCACGGGCAGCCTCTTCGGCGACCTCCAGGGCGTCACCTGCGTCGCTGCATCGAATTGCTGGGCGGTCGGTCAGCAGGGCACGGGCCCGCTCGGCGCGCAGACGGTGCAGACACTGGTGATGCACTTCGACGGCAGCGGCTGGTCGGTCGTCGCGAGTCCAAACACGAGCAGCTCGCAGACGAATGCGCTCAACGGCGTCACCTGCACCGCAGACGCGCACTGTTGGGCGGCGGGGTACGCCGATTCCGGCAGCGGAGCCACTGCGCGACCGCTCACGGCGTTCTATGACGGTGCTACATGGCGGCTCGTGCCGAGTGCCGACCCGGGCGAGTCGTCGCAGCTGAACAGCGTCGGTTGCTGGCAAGACGGCTGCCTTGCTGTCGGCACGACAGGTCAACCGCTGCACCCGGTTGTTGAGCAATGGGATGGCAGCGCCTGGCACCTGCTTGCAGATCCGACAGGCGGTGCGCCGGCAGCATCGCTCCAAGGCGTGACGTGCCCCGCGAATGCCGAATGTTGGGCTGCGGGGTATGCGACATCGTCCACGCTGCACACACTCGTCGCACAGTTCGCCAACGGCGGCTGGACCGTGACGCCCAGTGTCAATGAAGGATCATCGACGGCGCCGAATCACCTCTTCGGCGTCACGTGCGCGGACACCACCGATTGCTGGTCGGTGGGGGAGTACCAGGGCGCGTCCTCGTTGCAGACACTCGCGCTTCAGTACGACGGCAGCTCCTGGTTTCTCGACAGCAGCGGCAATGTCGCGACTGACAACAACACGCTCAACGGCGTCGGTTGTGCGTCGAGCACCGACTGCTGGGCGGTGGGATACCACGACGCGTCATCGGGGCTCAGCATCGAACAGACGCTGATCGAGCACTATCAGCCCACGCCGGTGACGCAGACGCCCGATGTGCCGTGGGCGCCGGCGATCGTGCTCGTTGCGGCGGGCTCCGTGGCGGTCCGTGAGGCACTTCGGGGTCGTCGCACGCAGGAAAGAGCGGCCGCGCGCCGTTAACCGCCTCGATGGTAAGGAGGGGATGGCTCGTCGCAGTCATCGGCGTCGTGATAGGCGTTGGCTTCGTCGCACCACGCGTCGTGCATGCCGCGCTGAGCTGCACATCAGGTTGCGTCTCGTGGTCCGCCGCGTACGACGGGCCGGGCGGCGGCGAGGACGCGGGCACGGCGATGGGGCGATCGCCTGACGGCAGGACGCTGTTCGTCACGGGGCCCAGCCTGGGCGGTACCAGCTTCGACTACGTGACGATTGCGTATGACGCGACGACGGGAGCGCAGCGATGGGTTGCCCGATACGACGCCGGTGGCGACGACGAGCCCACCGCCCTCGGCGTGTCGCCTGACGGCACGAAGGTCTTCGTCAGCGGGGAGAGCGTCGGGTCAGGCGGTGCTCATGATTGGGCCACCGTCGCATATGACGCGATGTCCGGCACGCAGGTGTGGGTGCAGCGCGTGAGCAACGCGTTCCGGCAGGACAACGTTGCATCCGCGCTCGGGGTCAGCCGCGACGGCGCGCGCGTGTATGTCACCGGTTGGGTGACGTCGAGCATCGCCGGCAACGGCCTTCCCAATTACGACATCGGCATCGTCGCTTACGACACGGCCACGGGTGGGAGCGTGTGGCAGCAGACATTTGCGGGCACGGCACCAGCGAGCGGGACATCGACCGCATGGGACATCCCTTATGCGCTCGCCGTTGCCGCCAACGGCACGACCGATCGCGTCGTCGTCGCGGGTCGCAGTGACACAGCGTCCGGCGCCACCGACATGGTGGTGCTGTCGTATGACGGGCTCACCGGCGCAACACAGTGGCAGTACCTGTACTCCGGTCCCGCGCACAATCGTGACATCGGGTATGCGGTCTCCGCGTCGCCGGACGGCGACAGCGTGTTTGCGACCGGATACGACACCGCGTCAGATGGCAGCACGCTCGACTACGTGACCGTCGGGCTCGACGCTGGGATCGGCAGGCCGCAGTGGTCTCAGCTGTATGACGCGCAAAACCAGGCGCCGCCGGCATCGACGACCGGCGTCACGGTCAACAGTCTCGCCTTCGCAACTGCCGTTTCGCCCGACGGAACGCGCGTCGCCATTACCGGCACAAGCGGCGACTGGCCTGGCCTCTATGAGCGCTCGATGACGACCATCGTGTATGACACAGCCACGGGAGTCAGTGACTGGATCGCGCGCCAACCTGAGCCGCCGGACGGTGGAACCGGAACAGGCGTTGTCTTCAGTCCGGATGGCGGTTCGTTGTATGTCGTTGGCGCTGAGGGAAACGATGTATTCGCCGCCGGCGTCGGCCCCGCCGGCGGCCAATACGACGACTCGCTGGCGTTGGCGGCGAGTTACGACGTCGCGACTGGTAACCAGAACTGGATAACCTCCGTCGGCACGACACGGCAGAACGGCGCTGCCGCGCTCGCACTATCGCCCGACGGCACCGAGCTCTATCTCACCGGCGGTGCGCAGGACACTCAGTCAGACGTCGCCACAGAGGCCCTCACGACGGGCGTGACTCCTGCAACCGGCGTGCCGGACCTACCGAGTCCGCTGCTCGTGCTTCTTCCAGCGGCCGCGGCGGCCGTCGCGGTGCGACGCCGAGGCGCGCAGCGGGGTTAGTTCCTCGCGATCAGCTCAACGAACCACAGCGCGCTTACGGCGCCACGCCGCGCCGCCAGCGATTGCTCCCACCGCGACCGCCAGCCATGGCCACGCCATCTCCGGCACGCCCGCTTGTGATTGCGAAGCTGTCAGCGCGTACGCGTAGTCGGTGTGCGTCTTGCCCTGCGCGCTCTCGGGCTGGTCGTTGTCGAAGGTGATCGCGGTGCTGCCGAACTTCGGATCGATGGCGACGCCGAAGTCGTCCAGCAGGTTGCGATCGCCCGCCGCGGCACCGCAGCCGCCGCCCTCGACGCAGAGGATGCCGGTGTGCACGGTGTTCGTGATCTGTCCTTCCGTCCACGTCTGGCCGTAGTCGTCGGACGTACCCCACCACAGCTCCCAGCACGTCGGCTGTCCAACGGCGCCGCACGCGGGGTTGCTCGTGGTGGCC
>JBHEMA010000211.1:0-4401 GCA_046262795.1 Candidatus Dormibacteria bacterium
GACGCCGACTGAGCTCCGCCGGGCCTCGCGATTAGAATCCTCATTGCAGGGCAGCACTTCATGAGGTACCCATGGACGACGGCGAAAGTACCCAGCTGGCCCGCGAGGAGGTAGTCGAGCACTGGTGACCTCCTAGCGGACGCCCGGCACGGCGCCGGGGGACGTGTCTCGCCTGGTCGCATGCCCGCGAGGCGCACATCTCGCCGTCTCCGCGGACGGAGGTTCGATTGCAGATCGACGAGGAGGTTCGGGCTCGGGCGCGCGGTGGCGCACGCACGGTCCGGGATGACGGACGTGCCGGCGACATCCGCGGCGCGCTCGGCACGATCCGCGAGCACGAGCGCAGTGGTCGGCGCAGCTGGCGTCAGCGCGCACTCGCGCTCGCCGCGATCATGGGACCCGGTCTCATCGTCATGGTCGGCGACAACGACGCCGGCGGTGTCGCGACCTACGCCCAGGCGGGACAGAACTACGGCACGAGCCTGCTCTGGACGCTGCTCGTGCTCATCCCCGTCGTCATCGTCAATCAGGAGATGGGCGTGCGCCTCGGTGCCGTCACCGGCGTCGGCTACGCGCGGTTGTTGCGCGAGCGTTTCGGCACGTTCTGGGCGACGTTCTCGGTCGGCGGGCTCTTCTTCGTCAACTTCCTCACGATCGTCACCGAGTTCATCGGTGTGGCGCTCGGCGCCGCGTATTTCGGCGTGTCGCCCTTCATCGCGGTGCCGATCGCCGGTGTGCTGCTTGTCGCAATCACCGTCACCGGCAGGTTCGAGACGTGGGAGCGCTTCATGTTTCTCTTCATCGTCACCAACCTGCTGATCTTCCCGATGGTGATCTTCAGCGGCGTGCCGTGGGGATCGTCACTGCACGACACGGTTGTTCCGGGAATCAACGGTGGCATCACGCCGAACGCGGTCCTGCTCATCATCGCGATCGTCGGCACCACCGTCGCGCCGTGGCAGCTGTTCTTCCAGCAGTCGAACGTCATCGACAAGCGCATCACGCCGCGCTGGATCGCGTACGAGCGCACCGACACCGTGATCGGCGCATTCGTCGTCGTCATCGGCGCGGGCGCCATCATGATCACCGCAGCGGTCGCGTTCCAAAGCACACCTGCCGCCGGTCACTACACCGATGCGCTCGGCATCGCGACCGGGCTTGCGCACCACGTGGGCAACGTGCCGGCGGCACTGTTCTCGGTGGTGCTCATCGACGCGTCGATCATCGGGGCGAGCGCCGTGACGCTGGCAACGTCGTACGCGTTCGGTGACATGTTTCACGTGCGTCACTCGCTGCACCGTTCGTGGCGCGAGGCGAAGGGTTTCTATGCGATGTACGCGACGGTCATCGCGTGCGCAGCGGGGCTCGTGCTCATTCCGGGGGCGCCGCTGGGACTGTTTACCACAGCGGTGCAGGCGCTGTGCGGCTTGCTGCTGCCGAGCGCGACGACGTTCCTGCTGTTGCTCTGCAACGACCGCGAGGTGCTGGGACCGTGGGTGAACCGGCCGTGGCTCAACGCACTCGCGAGCGCGATCATCGGCGTGCTCATCGTGCTCTCGCTCGTGCTCGTGGTCACGACCGTGTTTCCTGCGATCGACGTCACCATGCTCATCGCCGCGCTCGGTGCGCTGCTCGTGGTCGTGCTCCTCGCATCGGGCGCGGTTGCGCTTCGCCGCGGTCGGCTGCGCGCTCCGCTGCAGCGAGAGGACCGGGAGAGCTGGCGCATGCCACCCGCCACCCTCCTGACGCGACCGGTCTGGTCACGCGCGCGGCGGGTTGGGATCTCAACGCTGGGCGGCTACGTCCTGCTCGCGATGGTGATGCTGCTGGTGAAGGCGGTGCAGCTGGCGACGGGGCACTGAGCGAAGCCGGAACCCTTTTCCCGTTCGCTCAGTGCCCCCGTGGTGTCGGCTACGTCGAGGTGAATTCGACTACGCCGACATATCCAGCGCTTGGCCGCGCTTGCGGCGCATGACGCCAAGCACTGCGACACCGGCAAACCCGATGCCGACCAACCCTGCCGTCCACGGGACCTCCGGCGTGTTGACGGCCAGGGTCGAGAAACAGCCGATCGTCTGCTTGGCGACGTAGTTCTGTGCGGTGCTGTTGTCACCGTTCGGATTGCCCGCGAAGGAGAAGAACGGGCACCCGTCCGAATCCATCGACGCCGACGTGAAGTCCGCCAGGCTGCGGTCGCCACTCTCGGTCAGCGGGTTGCAGATGATGCCGAGGTTGCAGATGGCGCCGGTGTGATAGACGATGCCGTTCGTTCCGCCCTGCATCTGCGCGGACGCGAGCGCCGGCGACGCTGTCAGCGCATTGTCCGTCTCCGTCACCGTGTACGCCCACTGCGCAGTGGTGTCGGTCGGATTGGGATGCCCGTTCACCGTCTCGAAGTAGCCGATGGCGAGCTGCCCGGGTGTCGGTCCGGTGGCGGCCGCGGGCATCATGTGGCCCTGGCCGTTGTTGGTCAGCCGGATCGGAGCGCTCCACGTCTGCCCGTGCGATGACGCGGGCGAGGTGAAGAGGTAGATGTCCGATGTCGGCGCGAATGGCGTGGTCCCGACGAAGCCGTCGGCGATGGAGTAGAGGTTGCCGGCGCTATCGACGACGAGGTCGTTGAAGATGTCGCCGAACTGCACGCTGTTGCAGGTTGCAACCTGGGTGCACGGGAGATTGCTGCCGTAGCCGTCGTAGATCGTGTAGTCGTTGAAGGTGGCGCAGTGGTCGGTCGACACCGCCATGAACGCCTCGCTGAAGGTTCCACTGGGATGTCCCTTGGAGACAGCGTCCGCGTTCTCCTGCTGCGTGGTCGTGGTGAAGAGCACGTACAGCGTGCCGTTGGGGTCGACGACCGGCTTGGACACGAGCGTGCCGCCCGTGATGTCCTGCGGCACGTACTGCTCGATGAGTGGATCGTTGGCGCCGATGATCGAGCCGCACGCCGTGGTGAACCCGTCAGCGCCGCCGTTGGTGGTGGTGAACGCGAGCGGCTGCGCGCTGTTGAACTCGTGGTACGTGAGGTAGGCGCGCCCGTTCTTGTCCGTGGTGAGCCACTGACGATCACTCGACGGCCCGACGTCGCCGTTCGGGCCCGTCTCGCCCGAGCAGTTGTTCATGTCCGGCGCCGGGCCGACCGTGGTGAAGGTCGTGAAGGGTGCCTTGCTGGTGCACACCGTCGAGTACGTGGCGGCGAGGTCGGCGATGTAGAGCTGGTCGGCGTATGACGTGCCGTCCTGAGGAGCGAACGCCTCGTCCTCGTCACCGCCGCCGTGGACGGCGCCGAGGTTGATTGGCGTGCTCGGCCAGGTGGCGCCATGATCGTGCGAGATCCAGTAATCGCCTTCACCGCCGCCGACACCCTGGGGTGCGGAGACGACGACGTTGCCGATGCCGGCGGTCACCAACATCGGCTAGCCTCCCGCCCCGCCCTTCAGCTGTGTTGGGAGCGCGAATGCGATGGGGCCGGCCGCCTGAGCGTGCACGGTGGCAAGCAGCGAGACAGCGCCGATGGCGCCGAACGCGAGACGTCGGATCCGGGACATGCAGATTCCTTCCTTCTGAATGCGGCTGACCTCAGTAGCAACGTGTCAGCCGCCTCAAAGCTTGCGGGGCCGATGCGTTGCCCAGGTAGACTGCGCGCAACCCAGCCAGGAGGAGGACCCATGCCGACGACCCGGGAGGACGTCATTCCCACGCTCGAGCGGATGCCGCTGTTCCGCGGCGTGGGGCGGCCGGAGCTGGGCGCGATCGCCGAGCAGTTCGACGATGCGACGTTTCTCGCCGGACACGGAGTGATCACCGAGGGCATGGCGGGCCCCGAGTTCTTCGTGATCCTCGACGGCACGGCTTCGGTCCTCATCGACGACGCGAGCGTGGCCACGCTCGGTCCCGGCGACTTCTTCGGAGAGGTCGCGGCGCTCGACGGCGGCCCACGCACGGCCACGGTGCGCGCGGAAACGCAGCTGCGCTGCATCACGCTGCCTGTCGGCGGGCTGCGTCAGTTCCTGCTCGACCACCCTGTGGTGGCGGTGAACCTGGTGCCGGAGATCGCCCGCCGCTTCCGCAACGTCACGGCGTCGAAGCACCAGTAACGCGCCTCAGCGCGCCGGCGAGCACTCGCACAGGCGCAAACGGCGTCAGGCACGGCCTGCCGGCGGCATGCCGATAGTGGGGGACACCGTCGCGGACGATGAGGCTCGACGACGACACAGTGCCGTACTCGTCGCCATGGATGCACGGTGCATCGAGCAGGTCGCCGGTCGGCGTGTCGTGACGTGAGAGCACGATGCGCAGCCGCGTCTCGAGCTCATAAGCGTGCGCTGACGTGTTGAAGGCGCGCGAGGTGTGTTCACGGAGCGCGGCGTCTTTGGGGCGGTCGCGATCGTCGATGTCGTGCAC
>JBHEMA010000212.1:0-3070 GCA_046262795.1 Candidatus Dormibacteria bacterium
GCCCACGACGCCCAGCACGGTCACCTATGTTCTCGGCCGCGCCGAGGTCGCGAGCACCCAGCAGGCGTATGGCGGTTTCGACTTCGGCGGACTGATGGCCCCTCCCATTGGCACAACCACCCCACCGATCGTCGGCACACCAGGTGGCGCCGCGGCGCTGACGCCTAACGCGGCGCTCGGCAACCTCGCAACGCCCACGAACGGCTCCCCCGCCGCACCCACATTGGCCACGACCGCGTCACGAAGCGCGTGGACGAGCAACTCCGCCGACATCTACTTGGCATTCGTCGTCACGGCCTTGGCGGTGTTCGGCGCTGCCACTGCGGTTCGACTGCTGGGAGTGCGACTGACGTGGACTTCTTGAAGTGGGCTCGGTACCACTGGGACCGTGTGGCGGCGGCCGTCCTCGTCGGGCTCGGTCTGCTTGCACTACTGCTCGGTTACCTCGGGGTCAGCGGCACCGTTTATCCGGCAGAGCAACTGCCCTACATGATCAGCGGTGGGATCGTCGGACTCTTCTGCCTCGGTACGGCGGCGCTGCTCTACCTGTCGGCAGACATGCGCGATGAGTGGCGAAAACTCGACAGCATCGACGGCTCACTCAAGGCGCTCACGGGACTGACGACACGCGGCCCTGACGACGACAGCACTGAGGTCGCAGCGAGCGACGGGCCGGACATCGTGAGCGACGCGCCGAGCAGAGACGTCGTCACCCGCGCGCGCGCCAGCACCAAGTCGTCATCGCAGGCGGACAGCAACGGCAGCAAGCCGAGGGCCGCTGCGCGCAAGCGCACCCAGAGTCGATCAACCGGACAGCGGGCCGGCACCACCCGGTCGTGATCCGGCTCACTCGCACGGCGCCTGACCAGCGCTCGCGTGCGATCAGCGCGACCCAGACGACACCGTGGACGCTCAGCGACTTCGCCCGGCTGCTGCGGTTCGAGGTGCCGAGCTTCATCGCTGTCGTTGTTTGCTTCGTCGGCGCGCGGCAGGCCGACACGTGGGATGCCCAGCTGTACTGGGTCGTGGGCGGCATGGCCGCGATGTTGCTCGCCGGCGCGGGATGGACCGGATGGTTTCTCGTCGGCACGCGAGAGCTCCGGCGGCGTCAGCGACGGCTCGCCGCGTTGACGTCGCGCATCGCGATGCCGCCCGCAGCCGACCCGTTCGCCGCTGACGTCACCGTTACCGGTCGCGGGATGACGCACTTCCATCAACCGGACTGCCCGCTCGCACAGGGCCGGCCCGTGACCGCCGCGTCTGCTGACGAGCACAGCGCCCAGGGTCTGACTCCTTGCGGCGTGTGTCTCGGATGAGCGCACTGCTCCCCATTCTCGTCGCCGGTATCTCCACCGGCTCGGTGTATGCCGTTGCCGCGATGGGTCTGACGCTGACGTACAAAACCTCCGGCATCTTCAACTTCGCGCAAGGCGCGATCGCGGCCGCGGCGGCGTACCTCTTCTTTGTGCTGCACATCGAGCACGGCATGCCGTGGCCACTGGCCTTCGCGATGACGCTCGTCGCGTTCGGTGTCATCGGCGGCTGGATCCTGGAGCTGATTTCACGTCCGCTGGCTGAGGTCCCGATCGCACAACGCATCGTCGCGAGTGTCGGCCTGCTCGTCGCCATCGACGGTGCCCTGCTCGTCATCTTCGGCCCGAACTCCAAGACCTTGCCTGAGTTCCTCGGTCGCTCCGTTCATCAGATCAGCGGCGCCTACTTCGCGACGTCGGATCTGATCAAGGCGTTGATCGCGCTCGCTGCGGCCATCGGCCTGGGAATCTTCTTCCGCCGAACCCGGACCGGGCGAGCCGTGCGCGCCGTCGTCGACGACGCATCACTGCTCGACCTGACTGGCGTCAGTCCCGCGCGCGTTCGCCGTACCTCCTGGATGATCAGCTCAGGCTTCGCCGCTATCTCCGGCATGCTCATCGCGCCACTGCTCAACGTCGACGTGAACCTGCTGACGCTCCTCGTCATCCATGCGTTCGGCGCATGCGCGATCGGGCGATTTACGAGCATTCCGATGACGTATGTCGGTGGCCTCATCATCGGTGTCGCGGAACAAGTCGTGCAGAAGTACACGACCAGCCACCCGGCGTTGGTGGACCTCTATCCGGCGACGTCGTTCCTGGTGCTGCTCGTCGTTATGGTCTGTATCCCACGGCGCAAGCTCGTGGAAGTCGGCCGGCTGATCCGACAACAGCCGCCGCGTCCGTCCGAACTGCCGACGCAACTGCGCGTCGCCGGCATAGTCGTCGGGGTTGGTCTGCTGCTCTTCGGCCCGTTCTACATCAGCCCGATCCGGCTTTCGACCGCCACCTCAGCACTGGCGATGGTCATCCTCTACCTGTCGCTGACCTTGTTGGTGCGGATCTCTGGCCAGGTATCGCTGTGCCATGTCGCGTTGCAGGGCGCCGGTGCGGCGCTATTCGCGCACGCGATCAGCCATGACGGGCTCACTGTGCTGAACCTCGGTCTGCCGTGGCCAGTCGCCGTCGTCGCCGCCGGGCTCATGACAGTTCCGATCGGGCTCGTCATCGCATTACCCGCGGTGCGCCTGTCCGGCACGTTTCTCGCGCTGGCCACCCTCGGCGCCGGTCTGCTGATAGGGCAAACCGCCTTTCGTTACGGAATCCTCTTCGGTGCCACCGGCTCCGTGCCCACGCCGCGCCCGTCAGGAGCGGACGGTCCGTGGGCCTATTACTACGTGGCGGTTGTCGTAGTGCTCGCCAGCGCCGTACTCGTGAAAATCATTCAACGCGCACGACTCGGCAGGCTGCTGCGCGCCCTGGCCGACTCACCGACCGCCCTGTCCACACTCGGTGCAAATGTGACGGTGTCACGCAACCTGGCGTTCGCGCTGTCCGCGTTCCTTGCGGGCGTGAGCGGTGCAATTCAAGGTGGCGTCGCACAGCATTCGAACTCGACCAACTACCAGGCCCTCGCATCGCTGAGTCTGATCGCGATTCTTGCCATCAGCAGTGCTGTTGGCGGCGGCGGCACCATCATCCCGGCGTTCGTCGCTGGCATCGCCTTCACGTTCCTACCGTCGTACGTCACGTCATCG
>JBHEMA010000213.1:0-5678 GCA_046262795.1 Candidatus Dormibacteria bacterium
CGCACCGTCGGTGCAGCGGCACGCGCACGCAAGCGGGCTGCATGCGGTCGCGACGGTGCTCGACGATCTCCATCGCGACGTGCTCCGCAGCGCAGGTGCGGAGTCGAGTCAGGTGCGGCTTTCCGTGCTCAACGTCGTCGCAGCGTGCAACGACTCGGCACTCGTGGACGGAGCGACACAGGCGGTGCTCGCCGCCGCCGAGCACCATCCCGCGCGAGCGATCGTCATCTTCGGCAGCCACGAGGGCGAGGCGATGCTCGAGTCGGATGTCTCGCTGCAACGCACCGAGAGCGGCACGTACGTCGAGCTGGTCCGGCTCGAGGTGCGCGGTCAGGCCGCGCTGCACCTGGCGAGCATCGTGGAGCCGTTGCTCGTCCCCGACATACCCGTGCATCTCTGGCTCGTCGGCGCGCCGCCGCTCGAGCAGGCGTTTGATGCCGACGCGGTGGCGCTGGTCGACCGCATCATCCTCGACACAGCGGCGTTCAACGATGTCGAGACGACGCTGCAACTCGTTGCACAGCAGGTGCGGCAGCGTGGCGCCGCGCTGCACCTGAGCGACCTCGCGTGGGCGCGCTTGCATCCCTGGCGCGAGGCTGTCGCGGGTTCGTTCGATGGACCCGCCGTGGGACGGTGGGTGCGCCACATACGAGCGGTCGACATCATCAGCGGCGGTGAGCGGTCGGCGGTGGAAAGCTGGTTGCTCGCCGGCTGGCTGGCATCGCGTCTCGAGTGGACGCCGACAACGTGGCCCGACCTCTCGATCACGGGCACGGGGCGGCCCAACCCGCACGTGTCGGAGCTGGAGCGGCTGCGCATCGTCTGTGAGGACGGTGGCCACACCGCGCACGTGGACGTCGAGCGGCGTGGCGCGCTGCTGCACACATCGATCAATGTGGATGCCGGCATGGTTGCGTCGCGAGCAATTGCTCTGCCCCGCTCATCGCAGGCGGTGCTCATCGCCCACCTGATGGCCGAGGTCGACGAGGATGGCGTCTATCCCGATGCGATCGACCACGCATCGCGAATTGTCGCGGGCCAGCGATGAGCGCGCCGCCACCATCGCTCCGCCGATTGCACGGCGAGGTATCCGTCTATCCCTCGACGGATGAGGTCGCAAGCGCGGCCGCAACCATCGTCGAGCGCGCAGCCCAGGATGCGTGCGCCGCGCGCGGCCGGTTCACGATCGCGCTTGCCGGCGGCAACACTCCGAAGGCGCTGTATCACCTGCTGGCGCAGGAGACACACCGCAGCCGTATCGAGTGGCCGCTCTGGTACGTCTACTTCGGCGACGAGCGAGCCGTGCCTCCGGATGACAAGGAGAGCAACTACCACATGGCGCGCGAGACGCTGCTCGATCACGTGGCCGTCGACCCCGAGCACATCCGCCGCATGCCCGCAGATCAAGCGGATCTCGATCTGGCCGCCGACGAGTACGCCATCACGGTGCACGGCGACCTCGCCGAAAGTCCGGAGCATGGACCGCGCTTCGACTGCATCATCCTCGGGCTCGGCGAGAACGGTCACACGGCGTCGCTCTTTCCGGGAACGCATGCGCTCGAGGTGGCGGACAAGTGGGTTGTTCGTGGACGCGCCGATTACGCGCCGTATGACAGGCTCACCTTCACGTTTCCGACGATCAACGCCGCGCAGCTCGTGATGTTTCTCACCGACGGCGAGTCGAAGAATGAGGCGCTGCGCAACACAGCCGCCGGCCTGACTCCCGCGGCCCGCGTGCAGCCGGTGAACGGAACGCTGCACTGGCTCATCGACCGCGCCGCGGCAGGCGACGGCTGAGCGAGAGTCAGCGCCCGCGCATCCACGTGGGCACCTCGGGCTGGCAGTACGCCAGCTGGCGCGAGCGCTTCTACCCGAAAGGTGTGCCACAGCGCCGCTGGCTGCCGTACTACGCGGAGCGTTTCGCGACCGTCGAGGTGAACAACACCTTTTACAACCTTCCCGCGACCGACACCTTTCGCCATTGGGGCGAGGAGACGCCGCCGGACTTTCGTTTCGTCCTCAAGGCGAGCCGGTACCTGACGCACATTCGCCGGCTGCGCGACCCCGACGAACCGGTGAAGCTCTTCCTCGAGCGGTCGCGGCCGCTGCGGCGCAGAACCGGCGCCATCCTCGTGCAGCTGCCGCCGCGCTTCAAGGTCGACATTGACCGGCTTCGCGACACGCTGCGTGCCTTTCCGCGGACGTTGCGCGTCGCGGTCGAGTTTCGCGACGAGTCCTGGTACATCGACTCCGTCCGCGACGTGCTCGCGCACCATCACGCGGCGCTGTGTCACGCCGACCGGCTCGGTGAATCGAGCGAGCCGGAGTGGAACGACGCCGGCTGGATGTACGTCCGTTTTCACGAGGGAGACGGGTCGCCGTATCCCTGCTACCGGCGTCGCACGCTGGCTGCATCGGCGCAGCAGCTGGCGACGATGCGCGGGACGTCCGACATCTACGTGTTCTTCAATAACGACCCACTCGGATGCGCTGTGCGCGACGCGGCCATGTTCGCGGACCTCTGCGGCGCAGCCGGCGCCGATGTCAGTCGCGCGCCGGCGCTGAGATCGGTCCGAGCAGGCGCCTGACGGTCAGCCTGTTGCAGAGTCGGACGAGGGCAGACGCAGGGTGAACCGTGCGCCGGTCCCATCGTTGCTCTCCAGCTCGAGCGATCCGCCACCGAGCTCGGCGAGCTGACGGCTGAGATAGAGCCCCAGCCCCGACCCGGCGGCGCTGGCGTGGCTTCGCCCGCGATAGAACCGCTCGAAGATGTGCTCGCGTTCGTCGCGGGCGACGCCGGTGCCATTGTCGATGACGCTGATGTAGGGCGTGCCGGCGTCGATGCCGACACACACCGTCACCTCCGCTGGTGTGCCGCCGTGGGTCAGCGCGTTGTTGAGCAGGTTGTCGAGGATGCGGTCCACCTGCGCCGAATCGGCATGCGCGTTCACGGCATCGTCCGGCGCCTCGACGGTCAGCGACCCGCCGACCAGCTCAGCAGCAGATCGCGCGCGGGCGACCGCTCGTTCCGCCGTTGCGGTCAGGTCGACGGTCCGTGGTTCAGTGTGGAGCGCATTGCTGCCGAGCCGCGCAGCGAGCAGGAGCTCGTCGACGAGCCGCTGCGCTTCAGCGAGCTTCTCGTCGACCAACTCGAGCGGTCGCTGCCACGGCGGAGCCACCTCACCGAAGATGCCTTCGCGCAGCATGCTGATGTAGCCGGTGGCGACCGTGAGGGGAGCCCGCAGCTCGTGGACGACGACGTCGAGAAATTCGCTGACAGCCCGCTTCGATGCCTCCGTCTCCTCGGCACCCGTCGGCGCCCTCGCGTCCACGGGAGAGACATTAGCGGACAGGTTCACAAAACGTTATAGCTTTAGGCTGAGACAATCGCAGTGCCCAGCACATCCCCATCGCCGTCGGCTGGGCGAGTCGGCTGGGCGAGACTCTGCGATGATCGCGGCAATGCCCCGGTCGAGCTGGGCACCGTGCCGCGACGCGGTGCGCATCGCACCGAGCCTCCTCGCCGCCGACTTCGGCCGCCTCGCGGAGGCCGCCCGATCCCTCGAGGGAAGCGGCGCCGAGCGGCTGCACGTCGACGTCATGGATGGCGTCTTCGTCCCGAACTTCACCTTCGGCACCGACACAGTGCGGGCGCTGCGCCGCGAGACGCGGCTGCCGCTCGAGCTGCACCTGATGATCGTGGAGCCGGACCGCCACCTGCAGACCTTCGCTGAGGCAGGCGCGGACGGCATCACCGTCCACTGCGAAGCAAGCCCGCACCTGCACCGGACGCTCGCGCGCATCCGCGAGCTCGACTGCCGCGCCGGCGCGGCCATCAACCCGAGCACGCCCGCACTCGCGCTCGACGACGTGCTCGAAGCCTGCGACCTCGCCCTCGTGATGACGATCGACCCGGGATTCGGCGGTCAAACGCTCATTCCCCGGACGCTGCACAAGGTGCAGCAGGTTCGCGAGGCGATCACACGGCAGGGACTCGAGACAGAAGTAGAGGTGGATGGCGGCGTCGATGCGAGCAACGCGCGCGCATGCGTCGAAGCCGGCGCCGACGTGCTCGTCGCCGGAACAGCAGTGTTCCATCACGAGCGCGGACCGGCAGACGGCGTGCGGGCCATCGAGCAAGCCATCGGCAACTGACCGTGTGGAGGGCTGGCAGCGTGGTCCGGCGCGCCGGCCGTATAGCCAGGGAGAGGCCGGTGCGCCGGACCACCCTGCCAGCCCGTCGCCGTGCAGTTACCATCCGCGGCCGATGACGGAGACGGTCGCCGCGCCCGCGCTCGATGGAACTCGCGATGTTGCCGCGGCAGCGAACGATCTCGCCGCGCGCCTCCCGGAGCCGCTGCGTGTCTTCGCGGAGCTCGCATTCAACTATCGCTGGTCGTGGATGCCGGGCGCCCCCGATCTTTTCGCAGCTATCGACAGCGATCGGTGGGAATGGCTCAACAACAATCCGGTGCGGTTGTTGCACGAGACGTCGTCGGCCGCGCTGGAGAAGGCGGCCGCTGACACGGGCCTCGTCGAGCGCGCGCATGCGGTGCGAGACGAGGTCCGGGGTGACCTCGAGCGCCCGCCGCTCGAGACCCGTGCCTCACCGGAGCATCCGATCGCATTTCTCTGCGCCGAGTTCGCCGTGCACAGCTCGCTCGCAATCTATGCAGGCGGTCTCGGCGTGCTCGCCGGCGACATCCTCAAAGAGTCGTCCGACCTGGCGCTGCCGATGGTCGGCGTGGGCCTGTTGTACCGCCAGGGGTACTTCCAGCAGCGCATGGATCAGTCCGGGTACCAGCACGAGTACTGGTTCCCTCTCGACCCGGAGCGCGTTCCAGCCGCACTTGTCAAAAACAACGCAGGCGAGCCACTCGCGGTGTCCGTGCCACTTCGCGGACGCGATGTCGTCGTCCAGGTGTGGCGCGTCGATGTCGGCCGCGTCCCCCTGTACCTGCTGGACGCACAGCGTCCCGAGAACTCGCGAATCGATCGCTGGATCACGAGCCGGCTGTACGCGAGTGACCGAGCGATCCGCCTGGCGCAGTACGCATTGCTCGGCATCGGATCGATGCGCGCGCTCGAGGCAATGGGCGTGGATCCCTGCGTCGTACATCTCAACGAGGGGCACGGCGCGCTCGCGCCACTCGAGCTGGCGCGGCGCGAGATCGGTGCCGGCGTCGACCGTCATCAGGCGTTCAGCGACGCACGCGAGCGCACGGTGTTCACCACACACACGCCTGTGGGCGCGGGCAACGAAGGCTACGACACGGCCGAGATCTCGGAGGTGCTGAGCGCCTTCCCGGAGCAGGTCGGGCTCGACTTCGACAGCTTCCTGCACCTCGGCCGCACCAACCCGGAGAACCCGAGCGAGCCGTTCGTCATGACACCACTGGGCATCAAGATGAGTCGCTTCGCGAACGGCGTCAGCCGGCGACACGGAGAGACGGCGCGTCAGATGTGGCAGCCGCTGTTCCCGCAACGCCCGGCTGACGCCGTGCCGATCGGTCATGTGACCAACGGCGTGCACGTGCCGACGTGGTTGGCGCCGGCGATGCGCACCCTGCTCGATCGCTACTTCCCAGCGGACTGGATCGAGCGCACGGACGACCCCGACGTCTGGCGTCATGTCGACGACATTCCCGACGAAGAGCTGTGGGAGGTGCGCAACGCAC
>JBHEMA010000214.1:0-3459 GCA_046262795.1 Candidatus Dormibacteria bacterium
GTGCGTTGCGCAACGCTCCGCCCGCCAGCGCGCCGATCCGGTCCACGAGCCCGATGTCGTCGTGCTCGAACCGGTGCGCGGAGGACCGCTCGATGATCACCACTCCCATAGCTACACCACCCGCGTGCAGAGGAACGACGAGGTTGCCCGACCGTTCGTCGACGAAGCTGGCAAGCGCCGCTCGCGAGGCCGATGGTGGCGTGAGGCGATCGCGGCGCGGTGCCTGACCATTGACGGACGAGGCCGATCCCTCACTGCATACGGCGGTGAGCACGGCCTGCCGTCCCTGCCACCGGTAGAAGCGCGCCCGTGGCGCGTGCAGCGCTTCGGCAAGCAGCCGCACGATGGTGAGCGACGCCTCCGCCGGGTCCATGCTGTTGAGCAGGAGACCGGCCGCGCCATAGGCGGCCTCGAGCTCGCGGACACGCCGATGCACCTGCGCCACAGGGGCGCTCCCGGTGACGCTGGTCGACCGGGCACGCTGCGACCTTCCAGACGATGTGTTCACGATTCCAGCGGACGATTGTCGTTGCAAAAGGCCCGCCGAATTCCGGCTGTTACGGGCCCGCGATCCGTACGATGGGCGCAGTGAGGCCGATGTCGCGACTGGGCCGGTCAACCAGGGCGATGCAGGCCCTGGTCGCCGCTGCTCTGCTTGCAGGGTGTGGACTCCAGGCGGGCGTCGATCAACAACCTGCGGGCGGTTCGACGGCCACCGCGGCGCCTGCCATCAGCGGCCCGACGATTTCGGGAGGGTCGCTCTCATGGTCTGCGTTGCGAGGGCACGCGGTCGTCGTCGACTTCTGGGCGTCGTGGTGCGGCCCATGCCGCGCCGAGCAGACCGGCATCAACAAGCTGGCGTCGACGTACACCTCCCGCGGCGTCGTTTTCATCGGTGTCGACATGCGCGACGACGCATCCGCAGCAGCGGCATATCGCCGCGATCTCGGTGTGCAGTACGACTCGGTGGCCGACAACGCGGAGCAGATCAGCGCGGCGTACGACGTCGCGGCGCCGCCGACGATCGTGGTGATCGATCAGCGCGGCGTCATCGTCAATCGATTGCTCGGCACGGTCGTGGGACTGGGCGACGACCTGAACCGTCTCGCGTGAACGACGCGACCATCACCGTGTACGGGGCGCCGTGGTGCCCCGACTGCAAGCGGACGAAACGCTTTCTGAGCGAGCAGCGAGTGCCGTACGACTGGTGCGACATCGACCAGGATGCCGACGGGCTTCGTTACGTCGAGGAGGCGCAGCACGGCGGTCGATCGATCCCGATGGTGGTGTTCGACGACGGCTCGTTCCTGGTCGAACCAACCGACGAGGAGGTCGCGCGCAAGCTCGGGCTCACCCTCGAGCCGCAGCGCCGCAGCTACGACGTGGTCATCGTCGGCGGCGGCCCCGCAGGGCTTGCCGCCGCGATCTACGCGGCGCGCGAAGGCATCGACGCGATCGTTGTCGAGCGCAGCGGCCTCGGTGGCCAAGCGGGTATCACCGAGCGCATCGACAACTATCCGGGCTTCCCCGACGGCGTGAAGGGTGCGGAGCTCGCCGACCGGTTCATCGAGCAAGCACGTCGCTACGGCGTCGAGCTGCTGGCTGCTGTCAGCGCGGATTCGATCAGCGCTGACAGCTCGGAACGCGGCGACATCGTCGTGCGTCTCGGTGGCGACCAGGAAATATCAGCGCATGCAGCGCTGATCGCGACGGGGTCGTCCTACCGCCGTCTCGGTGTGCCCGGCGAGGACTCGCTGATCGGAGCCGGCGTGCACTTCTGTGCGACGTGCGACGGACCGTTCTACCGCGGCGCGGGCGAGCTCATGGTGATCGGCGGCGGCAACTCCGCGGTCGACGAGGGATTGTTCCTGCGGCGTTTCGCGGACCGGATTCGCATCGTGCAACGCGAACCCGAGCTGAGCGCGTCACCGTTGCTGCAGGACAAGGTGCGCAGCGATCCTCACTTTGCTGTGCAGGTCAACGCCGAGGTGACTGAGCTGCGCGGCGACGGGCGCCTCGAGTCAGTCGTCATCAAGGATCGCGCCACCAATGAGGTACGAACCGAACACCCGCGCGCCGTGTTCGTGTTCATCGGGCTCGATCCGAACACCGGCTTTCTGCGCGACGCCATCGAGCTGGATGCGCATGGCTTCGTCGCCGACCGCGGAGGGTTTCGCACGTCGATGGACGGCGTCTTCGTCGCCGGTGATGTGCGCCAAGGTTCGACGAAGCAGCTCGGCTCAGCGGTCGGCGACGGCATCGCGGCACTGCTCGCGATGCGCGAGTACCTGCAGCAACACCATCAGGTGTCGCCGCATCGCGAGGATTAGTACGCGGCGACCATCTCCTGCTTCGTCAGCACGAGCTCGATCGAACGCGCGATTGCGTTGACGTACGTACGGCGCGCCTGCTCGTCGACACCACCTGTACCGGCGAAGTGACGCTGCTCGATCCACGGCGGAACGCCGTGGCCGATGAGCTCGGTGTCGACGCGCGCGAGCACGTCGCTGTCGTTGCTCTCATCCACCTCGATGGCCACCTTGTTCAGCACGCCGGTGTGATCGACGAGCTTCCAGCTGCGCTGCCAGCGGCGCGAGCTCCCGCGCGGCGTGAGCACGAGCCGCACCGGTTCGTTCACCAGCCGCGCGCCGCCGGGTGGCACGACCTCGGTGAACAGCTCGGACACAACGCCGTCCAGCTCGCGGCCGATCCAGCCGGTGAGCGACGCGGCGCGGTTGTCGACGTCCGGCCAGCCGCCGGCCGCGGGCACGCCGCAGAGCTGCTCGACCAGGTTGGCGTGGCGCCGGCAGTACTGCCTCCCTGCGACCGTGTGCCAGTGCACGGAGCACCACGTCGTCGTGCACGGCCGCGAGCGACGGTCGATGTAGTTGCAGCGCACCCCGCCGTGCACGCCACACCCCTCCGCCATGCAGCGGTCGTTTCTCATGTCCCCTCCTCCTTCACAGCGCCAAGGTCCGAGATCGCCGACTCCTTGGGCCCGTCTGGGCCGTGGCGAATAGTATGCACCGAACGCACAGGACGCGTCGAACTCGCCGAGGGCTTCACAATTCGGTGACGTTGTGGTACACCCTGTTACCAGGCGGGACCAACAGCCAGTGGCGGGCATGTAGGAGGAGTTCCACCATGGCCACAGTCACCCCGATGGCGCCGCCGGCGGTACGACCCGCTGCGGCGGTCGTCGAGAGCAAGCTCCGCCTGACGCACCCGACGCGCGGGTACGCCGTCACGCGCAACCCGTTCGCGATCTGGGAGGTGCTTCCTCTGATCGCGCTCGAGTTCATCGCCCTGGCAATCGCGATGATCTACGTCAGCGACGCCGCCAACTCGCAGACGGCGGTCGGCGCATTCCTCGTGGCGACGCTCGGCACCTTGCTCGTGCCCGCGGTCGCGCTCAAGGGAAGCCTGAACCTCACCCACGACGGGATCACCTTCGCCCGC
>JBHEMA010000215.1:0-4553 GCA_046262795.1 Candidatus Dormibacteria bacterium
CCCTTCGCCGCGCTGCACGATGGCGACGAGCTTCCGCCGCAGAAACGTCCTACTCCGGCAACCCCGGTCGAGCAGCTTCGCTTCGTCGCGCTCGACTGCGAGACGACCGGTCAGTCACCGCACCACCTGGTGGAGCTCGGCGCTGTCGCCTTCACCGTCGACCGTCACCTGCTGAGCTTCGAGACGCTCGTGCACAGCAACGACCGCATCAACCCGTACGCGCGTCGCATTCATGGCATCAGCCGCGAAAACCTGCACGGCGCGCCGCCGGTCGGGCGCGTCGTCGAGCGGTTCCGGCGCTTCGTCCGTGGGTCGGTGCTCGTCGAGCACAGCGCAGACGCCTTCGACACCCGACTGATCGCGCGAACCATCGGCGCTGCGCTGGATGCGGACAACCTGGACACGACCCGGCTGGCGGCCAAGGTGTGGGACCTGCGCGACACGATCGGGCTCGAGCGGCTCTGTCAGCAGCTGGGCGTCACGCACCGGAGACCACACCACGCGCTCGCAGACGCCGAGGCCACCGCTGCCTGCTTTCTGGGATTGCTCCGCGTCGGCCGCGACCGCTTTGGCTGGCACACACTCGGTGCCCTGCTCGCGGATGGTCAGCCGCCGCCGCTCAGGATCTCCGACCAGATGCTGCAACGCGAGCGACACGCCGGCGATCGTCACAGCAAGCGTTGACACCGCGCCGGACGCTTCGTACCATCCGGCCGAACCAATCGCTCACCGGTCCACACGCACACGGAGGACCACACCTTGCCGGTTCAAATGGGGACGAAGGAGATGCTGAGGCGCGCCGACAGGGGGGACGGCATCACGCTCGGCGCTGCGCTGCTCGGCGCCATCGCGACGTACCTGCCGTGGTACAGCTATTCGTCGCTCGCGACGCGCGTAACGGTGAACGGCTTTCGCGCATCCATCCTCGGTGACGTCTTCTTTCTCGCGGTCGCTGCGGCGGCGTTGCTCGTGCTGATGCGGCTGGGCGGCGTCGCCGACATCGTCGGGGGGCGCATCTCCGACCGCACCGCGCGCTTCGTCATCGCCGGGATCGCAATGGTCGCCGCCCTGCTCCAGCTGGTGCTCGCCGCTTCGGGGGGGCGTGCGCCCGGCATCGGAGCTATCCTCGCCCTCATTGCCGCGGCGGCGCTTGTGGGAGGCGCCTGGCTACGCTCGAGTGAGGTCGAGCCGCGCCGGACGGTCAGAGAGATGCTTGGGGAGGGACTGCCGGACTAGATAGAGCCGCTCGCCTCTTACCGGCGCGCTTGGGAATCCGTATGATGCGCCGGTCGCTGAACGTAAAGACAACACTTGGAGGAGACTGAACCACAGTGGCAAATGCTTTAACGGATCCGCCCTTCGCGGCTAATCCGCCGGTCAAGCTCAATGTGAACGCAAAGATCCTTGGCTTGGTGATTGGAATCCTGGCCCTCATCGGCCTGATTCTTTCGCTGATCGCCTTGCCGGTCGTCTTCGCGCTGAACAGCGTGGTGAGCTCGTACTGCGGCTACTACGGCGTGAGCTGCGGCTCGAGTGGCATCTTCCTGCTCGCGCTGCTCGGCGTCATCGTCTCCATCGTCGGCGACATCCTGTACGCCGTCGGCGGTTTCCAGATGTACGGCGGCAACCGCGCAGGCAAGGGAAAGGTGATCTACGGACTGATCATCAATCTGATCGGCGGCGTGCTGCAGATCGTCGGCTACGGTGGAATACTCGGTTTCATCTTCAGCCTGATCGTCGCGATCGTCGTCTACTACCTCGTCGTCATCAGCCGGTTCCCGGGCGAGACGCCACTGGTCGCGTCGCCCTCGGGTGGCTACGGCACACCGCCGCCGCCTCCTCCGGCCTGATCGCACACCTCAGACAAGAAAAGCCCGGCGACACGGTCGCCGGGCTTTTTTATTTGTGTCCGGTGAGTGCTAGCTGGGGAACGGCGTGAACGAGGGAAACGTCGTGAAGGTGTGGACGCCGAAGTACAGCGCCGAATAAACCAGGATGAGGAAGACGATCACGAGGACCAAGGCGATGATCCCGGTGATGATGCCGGTGATCGCCATGCCCCTTCCCTGGCCACCCATCGTGTTGGAACGGTTCCTGCCGACGATACCCAGGATGATCGCGACGATCCCTCCCGGAATCGACAGGAAGTCGATGAACGGTATGAACGCGAGCACGAGGCTGATGATTCCGACGACGCCCGCGGCAGTCGCAACGCCATTGCCCTGCTGAGGCGCCGCGTACGGTTGCTGCGGGTAGTACTGCGGCTGCGGTTGGTACGCCGGCGGCCCTCCGGGCGGCGGAGGCTGATAACCGCCACCCGGCGGCGGGTTCGGATCTCCCATTGGGTAACTCCTGTGCTGAGCGCGACCACGCGTCGCAGGCTGATGATCGGCGGCAATGATGGCAGGCCGACGCCGCTGGCTAAGCGAAGTCAGCGACGACAGGGAAATGGTCGGACGCGACGAGCGCGTCGCGGTCGGGATGGCGCCGGTCACCGACGACGTCGCAGGCCACCAATCGATCACCCAGGTCGGGTGTCGTGAAGACATAGTCGACGCGCGCCGCGGGTAGCCAGGTCGCGCACGTGTGCCCGTGCGCTCGGGGGTGGACGCGTCGGAAGGAGTCGACATATCCCTCGCGGAGCAGCCGCTCCACCGTCCAGCGTTCGATGAAGCGCCCCATGAACCGGTCGAGCGCCGGGCTCACCGGCAAGTTCGCCGTGAGCGGGCCGACGACGCGCGGCAGCACGGGGATACCTGGCTCGAGGCGCGGATCGATGCCGGCCGCGCGCCACGCGTCATCGATCTCGGGGTCGTCGCGGCGACGCGGCGCCGGACCCATCGACCCGTCGGCCAGCGGCACCATCAGTCGTGCCCGCCGCAGCTCGTTGAGCTTGCGGAAGAAGCGCGTCGCGGCGACGTCGTCACCGGGCGCCATCGCGTTGAAGTCGCCCACCAGGATGTGCGGCAGGGCCTGTTGCTCGGCGATGCCATCGAGGACGGCGGTCAGCTCACGCATCCGGCGTGCTTCACCTTTGTTGCGCTCGCCGAAGCGCGCAGCGAGATGCACGCAATGGACGCCGACCACGGGCATGTCGTCCCATCCGGTTTCGATCTCGCAGTGCAGGTGGCTGCGCAACATCTGACCGACGTGCTGGCGGTTGTGCCAGCGCCGGACCGGGCGGCGCGTGAGGACGGCGATGTGACAGCTCGGCATTGGGTCCGACGGCTCACCGACGAGCGCTTCCATCTTGAGGTTGTCGGCAAGCTCCGCCGCGAACTGCAGATTGCAGACCTCCTGCAACGCGATGACGTCGGCATCGATGCGGCGCAGCACGGCGGTGATGAGCGCTTCGCGCCGCGCGCCCCCACAGAGGATGTTGTAGGTGGCGACGCGCAGTCGCGAGCGGGCGGGGCGACGAGCTCGCGGCATCAGCCGGTTCCTACAATGCGGCCGATGCAGCGCGACGCTGAACCGCGCCGGCTCGTCGAGTTGGTGTTCCTGCATCGCGGGCCGCTCGCGCTGCGTTTCATCACCGTGATCGTCAGCGCGGTTGCCTGCGCCATTGCGGGGTACACGCTGTTCCATCTGCACGAGCAGCTCGCTCCACGACTCTCGAGCGCCGGCGCGCTGAATCCGCTGCAAACATTCATCGCTACGGGTTCCAGTGTGGCCACAGCGTGGCCGGGCTGGCTCGCGGCGTTGTGCTTCGCTGCGGCACTGCGTCGCCTGCGGCGCGATCCACTGGAACCTGCACCCGGCCGGCGCAGCGCGGACGCCATCAGCGTCCACGAGCTGCGTCGCGGGCTGCGCGGCGAGTACCGCGCCGTCCGCGGCGTGCTTGTCGTCCTCGCGGTCGTCACCGCTGTCGACGTCGCGCGCGCGCTCGCGTTCGCTGCCGGCAGCGGGCGGGCGGGCGTGTCGCTGCTCGTGCCGTGGGCCGTGTACGTCGAAGCGCTGGGGTTGGTGGTGGCGACGATCATGCTGGCGATCTACGCGTGGGCTTTCGGCGACGGCATCAGCAGGCTGGGCGCGGTCTGAGCTCCGTGACGCGTGCTTTCAGATCCGTCGATCGACAACGTAGTCGCACATGCGCGCGAGCGCACGCCGCGCAGTCGTGTCGCTGAAGCTCTGCAGATCACCACGCGCGCGCGCCGCGAACTGGTGCGCGTGTCCCTCCGCCGACTCGATGGCCGGCGACTCGCGCACCAAGCGCACGACCGTCTCGTAGTCGGCGTCTGTCAGCTCGCGCTTGCCGAGAAGCGGTCGCAAGCCCGCTGCGGCACGCTCATCTTCAAGCGCGAGCATGAGCGGAAGCGTCACCGTTCCCTGACGCAGATCAGCTCCGACCGGCTTGCCCACCTCGTCAGAGCTGGCGACATAGTCGAGCACGTCGTCGGCGATCTGAAATGCCATGCCCAGGTTGTATCCGTAGCGGCGCAGAGTTTCCGTCTGCTCGTGTTCGAGGCCACCGACGACGCCACCGCAATAGCAGCACGTGCTCACCAGCGTCGCCGTCTTGCGTCCGATCTTGCGGTACTAGTCGTCGAGCG
>JBHEMA010000216.1:0-8837 GCA_046262795.1 Candidatus Dormibacteria bacterium
GCCGACGCCTTCGCCGCCGCTCCCGTCAGCGACGCGGCGTGCCTGTGCGCAAGGAGGACACCGTCGACGGCAGCGGCCTCGGCGGACCGCACGATGGCGCCAAGGTTTTGCGGATCTTGGATGCCGTCGAGTGCGAGGAGCAGCGCGGGATCACGCGCGTGATCCAGCACGTCCTCGAGCCGTAGCGGTGGGCGAGTGTGAAAGTACCCCGCAACACCCTGGTGATGTTCGCTGTGCGCGATGTCGTCGAGTCGGCGCCGCGGCGACGTCTCGATGCGGATGCCTGCTGCCTCGGCCAGTCCGAGAATCTCGTGCACGCGCGCATCGTGCCGGATGCCCTCGGCGACCACGAGCTTGCGCGCGGGGCGCTCTGCGCGCAGCGCCTCCAAGACCGGATTGCGCCCGTAGACGACGTCCATGCGTATGCGCTCACCGCGCCGGCGACGGTGCTTCGCGTGCGCGCTTCCAGTGCTGGCCTGACGGCGTGTCCTCGACCGTGACGCCACGGTTCGCGAGCTCTTGGCGCAGCCGGTCGGCTTCGGCGAAGTTGCGCTCGGCACGAGCGCGGTCACGGTGATCGAGCAGCTGCTGGTCCTCCGCGTTCAACCCACCGGCCCGGTTGCGCTCACGATCGACCAGGTGAAACACGCCGAGCACGTCATCGACCTCGCCCAGCAAGGAGCGCATCCCATCACGCGCCTCCTCCCCCACGGCTCCCGCATCGAGCACGCGATTGATCTCACGCAGCGCAGCGAACACCGCGCCCATCGCCTCGGGAAGGTTGAGATCGTCATCCATCGCCTCGTCGAAGGCATTGCGCGCCTCGCGGACCGACGTGAGCACCGCATCGTCGCGGCGATCACCGCCCTCATCGACATGAAGAGCGGCGACGCGGTCGCGGAATCCAACGAGCCGATCCACCGCCTCGTGGCTCGCCGCCAGTGGCTCGTCTGAGTAGTTGAGCGGCTTGCGGTAATGCGTCGACGCGGCGAGCAGATAGCGCAGCGCCGCGGGTGACGCGCCCTGCTCGATCACGTCGGGCACCGTGAAGAAGTTGCCGGTGCGCTTGGCCATCTTCTCACCGGCGATACGCAGGTGTTCGCTGTGGCACCACACGCGCACGAATTGCTGGCGCGTCGCTGCTTCCGACTGTGCGATCTCGTTCTCGTGGTGCGGAAAGATGTTGTCGACGCCGCCGCAATGGATGTCGAGTGTCTCGCCGAGCAGCGTCATGCTCATCGCCGAGCACTCGATGTGCCAGCCGGGATGGCCGCGCCCAAGCGATGTGTCCCAGCCTGCCTCTCCCGGTGGCACCGCCTTCCACAGGGCGAAGTCGCGGACGTCGTCCTTCGTGTAGTCGTCGGCATCAACGCGTCCGCTGGCACCTGCGATCAGCCCCTGCGCGGAGAGTCCGCTCAAGCGGCCGTATTGCGGGAACGACGAGATGCGGAAGTAGTAGCTGCCTTCGCTCTCATACGCGACGTCCGCTCTCTCGAGGCGCTGCACCAGCGCCACCATCTGCTCGACGTACTCGGTCGCGCGCGGATAGTGATGCGCGGGGCGGATCCCGAGCGTGTCGCGATCTTCGAAGAACGCGGCGATCCACGGCGCCGTCTCCTCGTCGAGCGAGTGGCCGTGTTCGCGCGCGTTGCGAAGGATGCGGTCGTCCACGTCAGTGAGGTTCATGACGTGCGTGACGTGTGCGAAGCGGCGATCGAGCCAGCGGCGCAGCACGTCCTCGAAGATGAACGTGCGGAAGTTGCCAATGTGGACGCGGTTCCACACCGTGGGGCCGCACGTGTAGATGCGGATCTCCTGGTCGTGCAGCGGCTCCACGGGCTGCAGCCGCCGCGTCATCGTGTCGTGCAGATGCAGCGTCACGACGGCGCGAGCAGCACCGTCGCCGACGCCGCGACACCCGCGCCGCGACCGGCGAACCCCATGCCGTCCGTCGTCGTGGCGCCGACCTGGACGGTGCCTTCGGGCACGCTGAGCGCGCGGCACATCGCCGCCGACATCTCGCTCAGATGTGGTTGCAGGCGCGGTTCCTCGGCGACAGCGACGACATGCGCCGACAGGACGGTCCAGCCGGCGTCGCGCAGCTTTTGCGCCACGGCTTCGAGAATCGCGGACCCCGGCGTGTCCTTCCATTGCGGGTCGTTCGACGGAAAGTGCGCTCCCATGTCGCTCAAGCCGGCAGCGCCCAGCATCGCGTCCGCGATCGCATGCGCGACGGCGTCGCCGTCGGAATGGCCGAGCAGGCCGCGCTCGTACGGGATGCGCACACCACCGAGCATCAGCGCCCGTCCAGGGACGAAACGGTGCGCGTCAACGCCATGACCAATGCGCAGCTCCTGCGTGGTCACGTGGTTCCCAAGAAGGCGCGCACCGCGGTGAGGTCGTCCGGATACGTCACCTTGATGTTGCGCGGCTCTCCGGGAACGACAGCGACATCGACGCCGAGGCGTTCGACAAGCAACGCATCGTCATCCGCCTGCGCCTGCTCCTCCGACGCGGCCTCGTGTGCACGCCGCAACAGCTCGGCCTCAAAGGCCTGCGGTGTTTGGGTAGCGATCAATCGCTCGCGTGTCAGGGTGCGGACCACCCGACCGTTCTCCACCTCTTTCACCGTATCCGTGCACGGCACGCCGCAGGTGGCGGCGCCGTGCTCCCGCGCCGCCGCGACGACGCGGCGGAACAGCTCCGGCGATGCCAGCGGGCGAGCACCATCATGCACGCAGACGATATCGGCCTGGCCGATGTGCTGCAGGGCACGCGCCACCGAGTCCTGGCGGCGATCGCCGCCCTCGGCAAGCTGACCCGCTGTAATGCCGCGCGCATCCATGAGCGCCCGAATCTCATCCCATCGGGGGCGCGGCGCCAGCACGAGGACATCGTCGAAGCACTGAGCCGCGGCAACAGCGTCCAGCGTGACGCCGATCAGCGGCTTCCCGCCGAGGTCGGACCAGAGCTTGTCCGCGCCCATGCGACTCCCGCGACCGAACGCGGGCAGCACCAGGACGGCCGTCAGCGGTGGGCGACCCGCGCGCCGCGGTGGGAGCGCACAGCACGAGCGCGCTCCTCATCCGCATTGAGCGCAGCGAAGATCATGCGTCCGGCCGCCGTCTGGAGAACGCTCGTCACCGTCACCGTCACTGTCTCGTCTTGACGCTGGCGACCGTTCTCCACCACCACCATGGTGCCGTCGTCCAGGTAGCCGACACCCTGGTGCGGTTCCTTGCCCTCCTTGACGATGGCGATCGTCATCGCCTCGCCGGCAGCGACGATGGGCTTCACCGCGTTGGCGAGCTCGTTGAGGTTGAGCACGCGCACGCCTTCGATCTGCGCCAGCCGGTTGAGGTTGTAGTCCTGCGTCATCAGCGCAGCGTTGCGAACGCGCGCCGTCTTGACGAGCCGCGAGTCGACCTCAGACGTCCCCGGAAAATCGAGATCGATCACCTCGCATCGCACATCGCGCTCCTGGCGCAACGTATCCACGACACCGAGGCCGCGGCGGCCCTTGGCGCGTCGGACAGCATCAGCGGAATCCGCGACGCGCTGCAACTCCTCGAGCACGAAGCCCGGAATCAGCAGGCGCCCCGGTACGAACCCCGCTGCGGCGACGTCGACGATGCGTCCGTCGATGAGCACGCTCGTGTCGAGCACCACCGGTTGACCGTCCTGCGGGCCGGGGCCGTCGTCAGCGATCACATCTGCATTGGTGCGCGCGCCACGGCGCGAGAGGACGTCGAGGAGCGCATCGCGGCGACGGCTGCCGGCTCGCACCGCAACGTACACGAGTGCGAGCGCCACTGCAATCGAGACGCCGAACCCGAGCCCCCACGGCAGTGGCGACAGCAACACCGCGATGAGTGCTGAGATCAGCAGGGCGACGAGGAGCCCCATGGTCGCGCCGAGGATTTGCGAAGCCGGCGCTTCATCGAGCATGCGCTCGAGCCACAGGAACGGATCGACTGAAAGCAGCGGCGCCGCCAGCGCGAGACAGACCGCGCCGACAACGCCGGATGCAAGCAGCGCCGCGAGCGCGACGGCGCGGTTCTGACTCAGAAAGCCTGATGAGTTGCTGACGATGAACGTGCCATAAAGCGTCCCGATCGCCATGCCGGCGGCGGCGCCGGCGAATCGCGAGAGCGTACGCGCCCGCCGCACGCTGCCTGGATCGTGTGGGTGCATCGCTCCGATTGAACCACACGCCTTTCGCACGGGCCGCTACGGGGGCGCGACAGGTTCAGCCGAGGTGGCGGAGTGCCTCGCGGACAGACGCGACCGGGTGGAGCGTCACCGTGCGGCCCACGTCGACCCGGGTCCCAGCAGGGACGATGAGCTCTCGGGCCCCGGCGGCCGCGGCCTCAGCTGCGCGGGCATCCGCTCGCGCCACGGGACGTACTTCGCCTCCCAGGCCAAGCTCGCCGATGGCCGCCCATCCCGGCTGCAGCGCGCGGTTGCGCAGCGACCCCGCCAGCGCCAGCGCCACCGCGAGATCCACAGCGGGGTCGTTCAGATGCACGCCGCCCGCCGCATTGAAGAAGACGTCCATCGCGCCGAAGCCGAGGGAGCATCGCTTCTCGAGGACGGCGAGCAACAGGCACAGGCGGTTGAAGTCGAAACCGGAACAGGTCCGGCGCGGCACCGGGGACGTCGCTTTCACGGTCAGTGCCTGCACCTCGACGGGCAGCGCGCGCACGCCCTCACACGTGATCGTGAGCACGTTGCCCGAGACCTGCAGCGACGTCACGTCGAGTGACGCGCGTTCGGCCGCGCCGAGCGCGCGCATCCCCGACGCGCCCATCGCCAGTAAGCCGAGCTCGCCGGTGGATCCGAACCGGTTCTTGATCCCGCGCAGCATGCGGCGCTCACCGAGGCGGTCGCCCTCCAGATACAGCACGACGTCGACCATGTGCTCCAACGTGCGTGGACCAGCGATGGCGCCGTCCTTCGTGACGTGCCCGATGAGCACGATGGCGACACCGGTGCTCTTCGCAGCGTGCCCCAGACGTCCGACCGCGGCGCGCACCTGGGACGGACTGCCTGCAGTGCCAGGCGTCGTTCGATCGAGCAGCGTCTGCACCGAATCAACCACAGCGAGTGGCGGTCGCAGGCGTTCGATCGCCGCAGCGACGGATTCGAGATCGTTCTCGATGAGCAGTTGCATGGGCGCCTCTGCGCACCGCGTTCGCACGGCGCGGAGCGCGAGCTGGTCCTCGCTCTCCTCGCCGGAGCAGTACAGCGATCCGCCCGACCCCGTGGGCGCCGATGCCAGCTGCATCGCCAGCGTCGACTTCCCCACACCGGGATCGCCACCGAGCAGCACGACCGATCCCGCGACGACGCCACCACCAAGGACGCGGTCGACCTCAGAGATCCCCAGAGAACGTCGGCGGGGAACGCTGCGGTCGGCTGCGTTCAACTGCACCACACCCACATCGCGCACTGCTGCTCGCGTTGCGGCCTTGATCTGCGGCGCGAGCGCTTCCGTCAGCGTGTTCCACGCGCCGCAGCTTCCGCAGCGGCCCTGCCACTTGGGCGCGACGTCACCGCACGCGGTGCACTCGAACACCGTTCGCGGCGGGCGAAGCGGTGCGACGGCCATAGCCGGCAGTATAGCGAACAGACGTTCGAACGAACGGGACACGAGGCGCGCAACGACGCGCGTCTTCAGTCAGGAGCGATCGAGACTGACGGTCACCGTTGCAGGAGGCGACGCCTGCGCAAACCGGCCCCGGCGATCCCTGCAAGGCCGAGCACGATGAGCGCCGGCGTCCAGGGAACCTCCGGCGTGGATGCCGTCGGGATGGCGAGCGTGTCGTCAAACGCCGTCGTCTCGTCGGCCTGGTCAGCGAGGGCCGGTGTCGTGCTCGCCGTTCCTGCAGCGCGGTCGACGAGGCTGAAACCGGTGGCGTCGAGCAACCGCGTTCCGGACACAACGTTGCCGAGGTCAGACGCGGGCACGTCAATCGTGATGGTGCCCTTGGTCGTATCCACGCTCGCGGTGCTGATGGCGTTCGCATTGCTCCCGGCGTCGTAGATCGCGTACTTCGGTCCGCCGGTTGCGGTGAAGTTGTCACTCTGGGGCCGCCCGGCCCAGTACGTGAAGTTGCCTGATGGATCGACCTTTGCCGACGTGAACCAGACGTCGTTGTTGTACTTCCACACGAGCAGGTACGTGATGCCCGTTGCTCCCGCGGCTTCGGTCGGCGCATTGGTTGCCAGCTGTTGGAACGCGCTGCTGAGGTTCTTCACAGTGAACGTCACCTCGACGGTCGAGGGATCCTTGAGCGATGCACCGGCCTGCAGCAGATCCAGCGAATCGATGCTCGTATCACTGGTGGGGTACTGACCGTCGCCTGCAGGGTCATTGACCGAGCTCACGTCAGTCGGGGTTGCGCCATTGAGCGAGCCGACAGCGTTGTACAGGCTCGGTCCGCCAACCTGGCGCGCCACCATGTCGAATGGTCCTCCCGGCCATGCCGCGAACATCTGGTTGCCGTCGTCGTTGTAGACAACATCGGCCATGCCGTTTGCGTCGTGCGTGACTTCGAAGAAGTCGAGCAGGTTCCGGTTGCCCCCGACCTGTGGCGGTCCGGTGCAGCCGATGCCGTTGAAACAGATGCTCGCGAGGTGGGTCGGGGCTTCGGCGACGGCGACGAGCTGCGGCGACGTCGTCGGCTGTCCCGGACAGCTCTGACCCGGAGGTGGCGGCGGACCACACGCAACCGGAAGCGAGTCGGAGAAGGCCGTCAGATCCTGCAGCACATACGTGTTCCACTGGGCGTTCTCACTGTTGGGGTCGTAACCGGTCGCCTGCGTCGTGCCGTAGAACGCGACGTCGACGCGGCCGGGGTCACCCGCGGTGACCCATGGGAAGACCGCATAGTTGATGGACGGTGCGCCGGTGCCAGAACCGGTGATGGGAATCGGAGTCGTCCAGCCGCTCGCAACCGGGACAGATCGGGTGCCGTTGTTGACATTCGTGAAGCCGGTCGTGCGGCTGAAGAACACACGCCACGCATTAGTTCCGTCTTGACATGCATACACGATGTACAGGTTTCCAGCGGTATCGATTGCGATGACGCTGAAATCCGTGGCCGTGTTGCCGGTGCATCCGCCACCGGTGATGTTGGTCTTGGTCAAGGTCTTGCCGCCGTCGGCGGAGTAACCCACATACGCGCCACCACCGATCGTCGTCGTCACGTACACGGCGCCGCTTGTGGGATCCGCGACGATGTTGCCGGGGTTGCCTCCACCCTGTCCTGAGGGTCCGAGCGTGTAGCTGATGCCATTGTCACTGCGACCGAGCGTGTTGCCGCCGTTCTGGTAGTGGTCGTACCAGAGGTAGTTGATGTCGTGGTTGAGCACACCGTTGTTCGCTGATACGGTCGGATCAACGCGTGTCTCCGCGAGCCACTGACGATCCGCACCCACATCGGTTCCGACAGTTCCACCGCACAGCTCACCCTGGAGTGGTTGCGATGGGTCCGTGAAGTTGAAGGTGCGACCCGCGTCGGTGCTGTAACCACAAGTCTGGCTGTCGAGGTTGTCCTGGTTGTCGAAATAGAGCGTCGACGGCCCCGCCGGCGCACTCTGCCCCGGCGCAAGCGGACCGCCCGCGGCGGGAAAAGCGTGGAACTCGGTGTCACCGCCGGCGCGATAGTTGTACGGGTTCTGGTTGCCTGGCGCTCCCTGGATTTGGCGGAAGGTGTTGCCGCCGTCCTCCGATCGCCAGAGGAAGCTCGTGTCCGTGGTCACGCCCCATGGCGCGCTCACGTAATAGCGGCCGTCATACCCGACGGTGATGTCAGGCTCGCCGGCGTCACGCTGGGCGTCCACCCACACGGGATGGGTGAAGACGGGCGCCAGCGGCGCATCTGCATGAGCGGCACGCGGCACGAACGGGATGGCACCGGCGGCGAGCAGCACAGCGGCCGGCACGACAAGGGAGCGTCGGAACACGGTGATCTCCTTCCTGATCAACCCGCTTGGCGCGGTGGCGACAGTTTAGCGTCGCAGGGCGGGTCTCGCAGGACGCGGACGGCGGCGGGGCGGGTGCTCGTTGGTGCCGTCGGCGATCGCGAGCTCGCTCTGCTTGCCATCGAGCACCCCGTCGAGACGGCGCCGCAGCTCAGTCAAACGGTCGCGCAGCTCCGCGGCGCGCTCGAACTCTAGGTCACGCGCAGCGCGCAGCATCTCCTTCTCGACGTCCTTCGCAAGCTTGAGCAGCTCGTCAGGCGGGAGTCCCGAGGATTCCTGGAACGCCGCGGCACGCAGCGACTGCTCGTTGCGGTGTGACTCCAGCTGGTACACCGCCTTGACGATCGACTGCGGCGTGATCCCATGTTCCTCGTTGAACGCAACCTGCAAAGCGCGACGGCGGTCGGTCTCGCGGATCGCGCGATCCATCGCGTCCGACATCTGGTCGCCGTACATGACGACGTGCCCGAACACGTTCCGCGCAGCGCGTCCAATGGTCTGGATCAGCGAGCGGTATCCACGCAGGTATCCCTCCTTGTCGGCGTCGAGGATGCCGATGAACGACACCTCGGGAAGATCGAGCCCTTCGCGCAGCAGGTTGATGCCGACGAGGACATCGAAGACGCCGAGGCGCAGGTCGCGAATGATCTCGACACGCTCGAGCGTGTCGATGTCGCTGTGCAGGTACCGCACCTTGATGCCCGCTTCGCGCAGGTAATCGGTGAGGTCCTCGGCCATCTTCTTGGTGAGCGTCGTGATGAGGCAGCGCTCATGACGCTCGATGCGCCGCCGCAGCTGCGCGATGAGGTCGTCGATCTGACCCTCTTACGGCTTCACCTCCAACGTGG
>JBHEMA010000217.1:0-3163 GCA_046262795.1 Candidatus Dormibacteria bacterium
GTGCACGAGCTCCGGCCGTCGATGCGCGAGAAACACGAAGGGCGTGACGAGGAGCGGGCCGGCGTAGCGAACCACGACGAGCGCTGCGAGCCAGAGTGGCACGATGCCGAGGAGCTCGCACCCGATCGCGCCGACGACGAAAAACAATGTGTCACCGAAGGGGTCGAACGCCTTGCCCAGGACCGAGACGGGACCGAATCGGCGCGCGATGGCGCCGTCGACCGCGTCGAGCAGGCCGGCAGCGCCACCGACACCCGCCCACAGCACGAGCGACAGCCGTCCCGGCAAGCTGAGCACGGCGACGAAGAGCAACGGGATGCAGGCCCACGCTCGAAGCGCGCTCAACCCGTTGGGCACGCCGTAGCGGTCGAGCCGGGCGCCATCGGGCGTGTCGAGCCATGCCGCGCCGCCGATGACGACGACGAGCACGAGCAGCCACCAGGCGAAGCTGCCCAGCAACGCCGCGATGAGACCGTCGCCGCCATGGAGCGCAATGACCGCGAGGGTGAATCCTTCGTTGAACACGAGTCCCGCGATCGACCATGCGAGCAACGAATGCCGCAGGCGCGCGCTCGACTGCAGGCGCGCAAATGCGTCGCGGTAGAGCGCGGCGAGTCCGCTCACCTCGGCGGCTCCATCAAACGAGCGAAGCGGTCAGTCCTCGGTGACCGCGAGGCAGGTGATCGTCTTGAACACGCCGTCGGCCGACTGCACCTTGTCGACGATGACGCGGCCGATGCCGGGGACGTCGTCTGCTTGCACCTGGGCGATGACGTCGTACTCGCCGGTGATGGCGTCGGCTGCGATGACGCCGTCCTTGCCCTGCAGCTGTCGCACCACCTCGAGCGCCTTGCCCGCGGTCGCGGTGATGAGCACGTAAGCACGGACCATGCTGGCAACCCCCGGTTGGTCGGTGGACGGCCGAGGGTAGCATGAGCTCATGCCGTGGGCATTGCTGCTGCGGATGCTCGCGCGTCTCGGAGCCGCCGTCTTCCTCTGGCGAGTTGGGCAACGCCGCCGGGGCGCGCCGCCGCCACGAATTCGCAGGGACGAGACGCTGCGGACGGTGCGCGAGTCCGCATCGCTCGGCTGGCGCGCTGTGTCGGCGGCGGCGTTTCTCGTGGCGTCGGCGGTGCTGCTGATTTCCGGCGTCACGTTGACGGTGCTGTCACCGCGCGGGCTGGGGATTGCACTGCTCGTGCTCGCAGCCATGGCGCTCGCGCTCACGGCCGTCGAGATCGTCGCTGCACGCCGGTTGTTCGGCGACTGGCAGCGGCGGCGGCGTGACGCGGCTCTGCGCCGTCAGGTCAGCTGAGGGACGCGCGTCCGCGTCAGCGCCTCGGTGACGATGCGTTCCTGCTCGATGCGGTGTGAGCCCGCGTATCCCTCCGATGGACTGGCACGCCGCGGCCGTCCGATGTACTCCCAGTGCAAGTGCACGGGACGGCGTCCGATCTGGTGTTCGACGTGCGGCCACGCGCCCATGTTCGCCGGCTCCTCCTGGACCCAGTACACGCGCTCGAGGCGGGGATAGCTCTCGATGAGCTGCAGGATGTCGTCGACAGGCAGCGGATGCAACAGCTCCACGCGAGCGATCGCAATGTCGGTCGCCTGCTCGCGCAACGCGTGCAGGCTCAGGTCGTAGTAGATGCGGCCGGAACACAGCAGCAGCGTCCTGACGTCATCGCGATGATCGCGTGCGGCCGGATCGTCGATCACCGTCTGGAATTGGCCTTCGCTGAGCGTCTGCAGGTCCGTTCCGGCATCGGGCAGGCGCAGCAGTGACTTCGGTGTGAACACGACAAGCGGCCTCGGATCGCTCGACATCCCCTGGTTGCGCAGCAGGTGGAAATACTGGCCGGCGTGCGAGCAGTTGGCGACGCGCATGTTGCCGCCGGCGCTCAGCTGCAGGAAGCGCTCGATGCGCGCGCTCGAATGCTCTGGACCGCTGCCCTCGTATCCATGCGGCAGCAGCAACGTGAGCCGCGAGCGCTGACCCCACTTCGCCCGTCCGGACACGATGAACTGGTCGACGATGACTTCGGCGCCGTTGACGAAGTCGCCGTACTGCGCCTCCCAGAGCACGAACGTGTCCGGGTCGCACGCGCTGTACCCATATTCGAAACCGACGCAGCCGATCTCACTCAGCGGACTGTTGTATGTCTCGAACATTGCCTTCGCATCGGGAACGTGTTGCAACGGGATCCACGGCTCTCCGGTGCGCTCGTCGTTGAACGCGAGATGCCGCTGACTGAAGGTCCCGCGCACCGTGTCCTGTCCGGTCAAGCGGATGGGGTGTCCGTCGCAGAGCAGCGTCGCGAACGCGAGCGATTCGGCAGTTCCCCAATCGATGTGACCCGAGTCGAGTGACGCGCCCCGCCGCTCGATCTGACGTCGCAGCTTGGTGTTGATGTTGAAACCGTCTGGCGCGCTGAGCAGCGACTGGTTCAGCGCACGCAGTGTGCCCGCATCGACGCGGGTCGGGATGGTGATGTCGTCGAGATTGCTGGCACGGTCCTCGCGTTGCTGCGTGTCGAGCTCGCTCTCGAGGTGCTCCTTGACGCGCTTGTGCGCTGCACCGATGCGCGCGTACGCCTCGTCCGCCTGCGCGTCGACCTGCTCCTGCGTGAGCAGTCCCTGTTCAACCAGCTGGCGGGCGAAGATCTCGCGCGCCGTGGGATGTGAGCGGATCGCGTGGTACATGACCGGCTGCGTGTACGCCGGTTCGTCCGTCTCGTTGTGACCGAACCGCCGGTAACCGATGAGATGGATGAGCACGTCGCGGTGGTAGCGGTGGCGGTAGTCGTATGCAAAACGCACCGCCGCGTCACACGCTTCGAGATCATCCGCGTTGACGTGCACGATGGGAATGTCGAATCCCTTCGCCATGTCGGAGGCGTAGCGCGTGGAGCGTCCCTCGTCCGCGGTCGTGGTGAACCCGAGCTGGTTGTCCGCGATGAGGTGCAGCGTGCCGCCCGTCGTGTATCCCGCCAGTGACTGCAGGTTGAGCACCTCGGCAACGACACCCTGACCGGCGAACGCAGCGTCGCCGTGCACCAGGACCGGCATGGCGGCGCGGTCGTCGAGGCGCAGCTCCCCTCCGTCGCGTTGCGTCTGCGCAGCGCGTGTCCAGCCCTCGGCGACGGGATCGACGGCTTCGAGG
>JBHEMA010000218.1:0-2772 GCA_046262795.1 Candidatus Dormibacteria bacterium
GTCATGAATACGCTGAGACCATCACTGATCAGTTTCCACCGACGGCCAGCACGGGGGGCGGCTGGCTGGACGCCAACGGCGACGAAAACGGTGACAAGTGCATTTGGAATCAAGCAGGACCCGACGTTTCGCAAGATCTGGTGCTAAGCACAGGAAGCTTTGCGGTCCAGCCAACGTGGGCTGACGATTACAACGCTGGCTCGGGCGGCTGCTTGATCTCGCATCCAACGGTTACGACGGTACCCGCTCCCTTCAGCGGGTTCACCATGAGCGCCTACGGCTCCATGGCTCACTTTGGATCGGTGTCCGCGCCCACACCGTCGGGTACACCATGGCCGGGGTGGAAGATTGCACGGGATTTCGCTGCACTACCTGATCACAGCGGCGGATACCTTCTCGACGGTTTTGGTGGTGTGCACGCGATGGGCAACGCGCCCGCTTTGAGCGCTCCGAGCTATTGGCCCAATTGGGACATTGCGCGCGCGCTGGTGGTCAATGGCGGCGGTGGCGGCTATGTGCTCGACGGTTTCGGCGGCCTCCATCCCCTCGGCAATGCGCCCCCGGTCTCGGTAACGGGGTACTGGCCGAATTGGGACATTGCCACGACCATCGTGCTCCGCTCGGATGGTCATAGCGGATGGGTCATGGACGGCTTCGGCGGGCTGCACGGCTTTGGTACCAGTGGTGACATTCCGAACAATCCCGGCAGCATTCCATACTGGCCCAACTGGCGAATCGCCCGCGATATCACGCTTGTCGATGATGGCGGCGGCTACACCCTCGACGGTTTCGGTGGCATTCACCCCTGGGGAGACGCGCCGGCCATTTCGATTTCCGGCTACTGGCCGTACTGGGACGTCGCGCGGTCAGTGGCGCTGTACAGCAGCAATCCCGTAGCGGGATATGTGCTCGACGGCTTCGGCGGACTCCATCAGATCGGGAGCGCGCCTGCCACCGCTCCGCCTGCATACCTTGCGAACCAGGATGTCTTCCGCGCAGTGGAACTGACGCCGTAGGTCGCCCCGGCGGCGAGTCCGTCTCCTCAGCTTGTACCCGATTCCCAGGAAGAGAGATAGCGCCGCTGCTCCTCGGTGAGCTCATCGATGGTCACGCCCATCGCTCGCAACTTCAAGCGCGCGACGTCCTGATCAATCTCCTGCGGCACATCGTGCACGCCGATGGCTAGGGAGTCGTGGTGCTTCGCCACGTGTTCAGCGCAGAGCGCCTGGTTGGCGAAGCTCATGTCCATGACCGCAGCCGGATGACCTTCGGCTGCTGCCAGGTTGAGCAAGCGCCCTTCGGCAAGCACGTGCACGGTGCGGCCATCACGCAGACGGTGTGACTGCACGAACGGACGCGGCGATGTCACGTCAGCGGACAGGTCGTCGAATGCGGCGAGATTCAGCTCGTCGTTGAAGTGGCCACTGTTGGCGACGATGGCACCGTCCTTGAGGACGTCGATGTGCTTGCGGTCGACCACGTTGATGTCGCCCGTCACGGTGATGACGACATCTGCCTGCGGCGCGGCCTCCTCGAGCGGCATGACGCGGTATCCGTCCATCACGGCCTCGAGCGCTCGTGTCGGATCGACCTCCGTCACGATAACGTGCGCGCCGAGCCCTTCAGCCCTGCTCGCAAGTCCTCGTCCGCACCATCCATAGCCACACACCACGAGCGTCCGCCCTGCAAGCAGGAGGTTGGTCGCGCGGATCAGGCCGTCGATGGTGCTCTGCCCGGTGCCGTACCGGTTGTCGAAGAGATGCTTGGTCAGCGCCTCGTTGACAGCGATGATCGGGAAGCGCAGGCGACCGTCCCGTGCGAGCGCTCGCAAGCGGATCACTCCGGTGGTCGTCTCCTCGGTGCCCGCCACCACGTCGTCGAGCAGGTCCTGACGCCCCTTGTGCAGCTCGGCGACGAGGTCGGCGCCGTCGTCCATGGTCAGCTGCGGACGGGTGTCGAGCACCGCCTGGATGTGGTCGTAATAGCGCTGCGAATCCTCGCCCTTGACCGCAAACGTGGGAATGCCATACTCGCGCGTCAGCGCTGCCGCGACGGGATCCTGCGTCGACAGGGGATTGCTGGCGCACAGCGCGACTGACGCGCCTCCCGCCTTCAGGGTGATCGCGAGGTTCGCCGTCTCACTCGTCACGTGCAGGCAGGCGCCGAGCCGCATGCCGTCAAGGGGACGCTCGCGCTCGAAGCGCTCGCGAATGAGCCGCAGCACCGGCATCTGCAGGGCTGCCCACTCGATGAGGCGCCGTCCCTCGGGCGCGAGGCCGGTGTCGGCGACGTCTCCGGTCGTTGGTCGAATCGTCTGGGTCACTGAGATCTCCTGATTCCAAGCCAGGCGAGAGCTCAATCAGTGCGCCCGGGCTCGCCCGCATTGTGGCGGGCAGGCGCATCGCTCCGCCGAGCGCGTGGCACCGGTACCGGCGGCTGCAAGAATCGCCGCAATGAGCGATCCAGCGCTGCGGATCGTCGTGCCCAGGTTCGGCGCACGGGTGATCGGGGGATCCGAGGGCCTGGCGCGCCGACTCGCCGACGCTCTGGCGACGCGTCAATGGCGCGTGCAGGTCTGGACCACGACCGCCGAGGACGAGGCGACGTGGCGAGGTGAGCTCTCCGTGGAAGAGCCGCTCAACGGCTACGCGGTGCGCCGGTTCCCGGTGCGCGTACGCCGGCCACCACGCGTGTTTCACCAGGCGACGCGCGTTTTCTTCCGCCTGCCCGGCCGCACGCGTCCTGAGGGAGTCTGGCTGCGCGCACAGGGAC
>JBHEMA010000219.1:0-3938 GCA_046262795.1 Candidatus Dormibacteria bacterium
ATCGCGTCGAGACTCGCGCCGGTGAACGTCTGCAGTGTCTGACCGCTGACGCAGCGCGTCGTGTCCACGGTGATCGGCACTGTGGACGGGTGGATGTTGCCACTCAGCACGGACAGCAACCACGCGTCGCCCGTGTTGTGCGCTTGCTGCCACACGTCAAGAGGGTTATCCGCGTATGAATGGCCGATGTCGCCGAAGAACCCGTACACGGGATAGTTGGGGTCGCCGCCTTGGGCCGGGTCTTTGAGGCGGTTGATCATGGTGAACGCCTGGTTCGCCGGGAACAGCGGGTCGGTGATGCCCTGAATGACGTAGGTCGGCTTCTCCGTGTTCAGCGCCCCCTGCTGGCTGTTGTCCGCCGGCACCGGCATCGCGAACGCGGAGCGGAGCGGGCCGCCGATCTGGGCGATGACGTTCGCCGAGTCGGGGTTCGCGCCGAACGTCGGCTCGCCGGCATTGATCTCGGCGAACCAGGTCTGCAGGTCGGCACTGGGATCGTTACCCGGCGCTGAATACTGCGCGGAGTCCTGTGGTTGCCCCGGCACGTTGCTCAATCCTTTGGCAAAGAGTCCGCTGACATACGACGCCTTCTCGACTCCGACGGGCGAGACATGACTCCCGTCCGGAGGCGCGCCGGTAAAGCCACCGAGCGCTGAGCGGCCATTCGGCATGAGCGAATCAACGAGGTCGGTCCAGGTGTACATCGGCAGTGCGGCGATGAGATGCAGCGGCGTCCCAGAAGCAGTTGTCTGCGTCGTGTTGCACGTGGTGACGCTCACCGTGGTCCAGGGGCACGTGTGCACGGCGGACGGCGTCGAGTCCAACGCGGCGACCTGGTCCCGCGACAGCGCGAGATCCCAGCTTGGACCGCCACCGCCGGAGTCGCCGGTGGTCACGATGCGACTCGGGTCGACGACTCCGGCGTTGGCGAGCAGCGCTGCCATGTACTGTGCATCGCGGATCTCATAGCGGCGGTCGTACAGATGGACCCAGCTCTCCTCGCCGGTGGTGTCGCTGCACGTGGTGTCGGTCGCGTACGTGTATCCCGTCTGCGCGTTCTTGCCGCAAGACTCGTACCAGCCACGCGGTGTGTAGTTGAGCGATACGAATCCCTGCGATGCCGCCCACGCGTTGTTCCACTTGTAACCCGCGTGGCCGATGAAGTCGGCGCACCCGTTGTACGGCGTCGGCTGTTCTTTGCCGTCGATGATGACGTAGCCGGCCACCGATGTCGACTCGAACTGGCAGATGTCGTTGCTCCAGCCGCTGAGGAACATGAGCAGCGGCGGCGGGCACGACGTCAACGGCGAGACACACGTCGACGTCTGGATCGTGGGAAGCGTGATGTTGACGTGCAGCGGTGTGCCGTCGAAGGAGCGCACCTTGCCGTCGCAGACGACGAACTGCGGCCCATCAGCAGGCGTGACGGTGGTGGCTGTCAGCGTCAACGCCCCACCATGCAAATCGTTGAACGCGCAGCTCGGTGCGGCGACGGCGTGCGCCGGCGCACGGACCAAGCCCCCGAGCCCGATCGCGGCGGCGACAGCAAGCGCCGGGGTGAGCCGCGCGGCGAGTCTCATCGATGGCCCCCTTCCTGCTCGACGGTCACGATCGGCTTAACGTACGCTGGGCGGCCGTTCCTCCGCTCCGGGCTCAATTCGGTGACAGCGACGGGCGATCGTGTTTCGCCTCGGCGCAGCCGTGGCACGATGGGGTCGGATGTCCGCCTTGCGCTCATCCTGCTTGCTGCTGCCCGACAGCCTGGCGCTCTCCCCACGTTGAATTCATAGGGTGACTTCCATAGCCACTACCGCCACGACCCCCGCCCGGCCGAAGGCCGGCGCCGCCGCGCCTGCTGTGATGGGTGGCGCCGATCAGCTGGTGACGGCTGCCGAAGCCCTGATCATCAAGGGCAAGGACCACGGCTTTCTCACGCCCGACGACATCCTCACCGCCTTTCCGGAGATCGATGCGGAGCCTGACCACCTGGAACGCATCTTCCAGGCGTTCCGCGACATGGGCATCGAGGTCACCGATGGCGACAAGGACTTCGAATCGGTCGACGAGATCGATGAGGAGCTCATCGCGAAGGCCGAGGCCATCGACTCGGTTTCGCTCGATGACCCGGTACGCATGTACCTCAAGGAGATCGGCCGCGTGGCACTGCTCAAGGCGGAGCAGGAGGTGCACTACGCGAAGCTGATCGAGCAGGGCGATGACGTCGCCAAGAACCAGCTGACCGAGGCGAACCTCAGGCTCGTCGTCAGCATCGCGAAGAAGTACATCGGCCGTGGCATGTCGTTCCTGGACCTCATCCAGGAAGGCAACATGGGTCTGATTCGCGCCGTCGAGAAGTTCGACTACCACAAGGGGTACAAGTTCTCGACATACGCGACGTGGTGGATCCGTCAGGCGATCACGCGTGCCATTGCCGACCAGGCGCGCACCATCCGCATTCCCGTCCACAGGGTCGAGACGATCAACAAGCTCGTCCGTGTGTCGCGCCGGCTGCTGCAGGAGCTGGGTCGCGAGCCCTCGGACGAGGAGATTGCGGAGGAAATGGGCATCACGCCGGACAAGGTTCGCGAGATCACGAAAGTCTCGCAGGACCCGGTGTCGCTGGAGACACCGATCGGCGAGGAGGAGGATTCGCACCTCGGCGACTTCGTCGAGGACAAGGAGGCGACCGCGCCGTCAGAGGCGGCGTCGCTGACGATGCTCCGCACCGAGGTGGAGGACATCCTCGACACCCTCACACCGCGTGAACGTCGCGTGTTGCAGTTGCGCTTCGGGCTGATCGACGGGCATCAGCGCACGCTTGAAGAGGTAGGCAAGCGCTTCGGCGTGACGCGCGAGCGCATTCGCCAGATCGAAGCTAAGGCGCTGCGCAAGCTCCGCCATCCCTCGCGCAGCAAGAAGCTCAAGGACTACCTCGAGTAGCGGCTCGGTCGGAAGGCCGAGCAGACGAGTCGAATCGGACCGCGGGCTGCGACGATTACGCCATGGCGGTCGATGTCCAGTACGCAATGCGCGGTGAGGTGTGCATCGCCTACCAAGCCGTCGGCTCGGGGCCTGTCGATATCATCTTTGGCGCCGGCCTCGTTTCGCATCTCGATCTGCTATGGGCCGACCCGCGCGCGACCGATTTCCTGCGCGCCCTCATGGCGATGGGACGTCTGTTGGTGTTCGACAAACCGGGCACCGGATTATCGGACCCTGTTGTGGGTAGGCCGACTGTGGAACAGCGCGTCGATGACTACCTGGCCGTGCTCGACGCGGCAGGTTCCAAACGGGCGGTGGTCATCGGATTCTCAGAGGCAAGCGTCCCCGGGTTTCTGCTAGCGGCGACGCATCCCGAGCGCGTCGAAGCGTTTGCGTGCGTCTCCGGCGGTGCGTCACTCATCGCCGGTCCTTCCTCGCCGCCAGGGCTTCATGAGCGACTCGAGCATACGATCTGGGCAGCGCTGAACCGGGCTGCTCGCAACTGGGGCAATGGACATTTCCTGATGGAGCTCTCGCCGTTTGTGCGTGGGTCGGCGCTCTATCGACGGCTCGCGCCTTCGGCCGAGCGCGCCAGCGCGAGTCCAGGCATGGCTCGCATGATCATCGAGAGCAATCGGACCTACGACGTGACGGATGCACTGGCGAGCGTGCGCGTTCCAACGCTGGTCATGCACCATCGCGACGAACTCGTACCCGTGGAACTGGCCCGTTTCGCAGCGGAACGCGTCGAGGGTGCGCAGTACGTCGAGCTACCCGGCGCGGAACACATGCTGTTCTTCGACGCAGAGCCGGTCCTGTCTACCTTGGAAAGGTTCGTCGGCGGAAAGCCTGCAACGCACGCGGGGAGCAATCGCAAACTCGTCACGATTCTCTTCACCGAGATCGTCAACTCGACCGCGATGGCGGCGTGCATCGGCGATCAAGCATGGCGATCG
>JBHEMA010000220.1:0-3797 GCA_046262795.1 Candidatus Dormibacteria bacterium
CACCACTACAAGAACGAGCAGTACTGGTTCGGCGTCACGAACCCAATCGCCGACTACGCGTTACGCACGCACCCGGCGAAGGATGCGGTGCCGGCGTCACCGACAGCTCGCACCCTCGGCGTCGACGACGCGCTCACGCTCATCCGCACCGGCGCCACCGCCTGACAGCTCCGTCATCTCTCATGAGCGGGGCGATGTACCAGCGCAGCGCGCGCATCTACGACGTCTTGTACACGGGCACGCACATCATTGACTTCGCTGCACAAGCGGAGTCCCTGCACTCGCTGATTGCCACGCGCAACCGCGCCGCGCGGACGCTGCTTGACGTCGCCTGCGGCACGGGTCAGCATCTCGCCCGTCTACGGCGCTGGTACGACGTCGAAGGTCTTGACATCAGCCGCGACATGCTGATGATCGCGCGCGAGCGACTCGGTGGCGACGTACCGTTGGGGCTCGCAGACATGCGAACGTTCGACCTCGGCCGCACCTTCGACGCCGTCACCTGCCTCTTCAGCAGCATCGGCTATCTCGACGACGTCGGCCAGCTGCGCCGGACGATGCAGCGGTTCGCCGCGCACCTCAATCCCGGCGGGGTCCTCGTCGTCGACGGCTGGGTGCGTCCGGACGCATGGAAGGACGACACTCGGCGCGCGCCCGACTACGCCGACGACGGTACGACCGCGGTGGCGCGTCTCGTCGTCAACACTCGGCGCGGTGCGATCACACAGCTCGACATGCACCACCTCGTCCACGCCGGTGACAGCGTCGAGTACTTCGCCGAGAAGCATCGCATGCGTCTCTTCGCCACCGGCGAGTACCTCGATGCAGCGACGGCTGCCGGACTATCCGCGGAGATCCTCACCGACTACATGCCTGACCGCGATCGTATCGTGGCGGTCAAGTGATCGTGTGATGATGACCGCGCTCACCGAATTCACGGTTGCTCGTATGCCGAACAGCGGACCGAGGTTTTGCCGCGTGTGATCTGCGGTGAGCACGCAAGCTGGACGTCCCAGGCAGATAGAGCAGGAACGGCGCGCGCCGGCCGCCCAGCCGGGAGCGCAGGGCAGCGCCTACAAGTGGATGCCGCGCATGAGCATGCCCAGCGCGTAGGCCTCGGGCGTCACCGGCTGTTCGGAACGTGAGGCGCCGTCACCTTCCTTCTTGCGGTCGGCGGTGTCGGGCAGCATCTGATACGCGCCACTCATGATCAGGTGGTGCAGTCCGGGCGCAACCGCATGCACGAGCTCGCCGAACTTGCCTACACGCGTCGACACCTCGTGGGGCCGCTTGATGATCGCCTCGACGACCATATCGGCCGCCTCGTCCGGGCTGATCGTCGGAAAGCTGCGGTACATCCCGGTCGGTGCGATCATCGGTGTGCGCACCAGCGGCATGTGAATCGTCGTGATGTCGACGCCGTCGCCGGAGACCTCGGGCGCGAAGCAGCGTGAGAATCCGTCGAGCGCGTTCTTGCTGGCGACGTACGCCGCGAAGCGTGGCGGATACGTCTGGCCGCCGATCGAAGTGATGTTGATGATGTGGCCGTCGCCGCGCTCGCGCATCCCCGGGACGACGGCGAGGATCATGGCCACCGCGCCGAAGTAGTTGAGGGCCATGGTCCGCTCGAAGTCGTGGAACCGGTCGAGCGAGTTGAGCACCGACCGGCGGATGGAGCGCCCTGCATTGTTGATGAGCACATCGACGCGGCCGTGCTCGTTGAGCACCCGCTCCACCAGGTCGCGGCATGCGTCCGCGCTGGAAAGATCCGTCGGATAGACGAACGCCTTGCCGCCTTTGTTCTGCACCTCCGCGCGCATCTCCTCGAGCTTCTCCTCGGTGCGCGCGACCCCGATGATGGTGGCGCCGGATTCGGCGAGGTGCAACGACACCGCGCGCCCGATCCCGCTCGAGGCGCCCGTGATGATGACAACCTTGTCAGCAAGCACGCGGCGCACATTCTGCGGGGTGGGCAGCTCGGGGTCGAGGTGACGTTCCCAGTAGTCCCAAACCTTCCACGCGTACCCGTGCAGTGGCGGGCAGGCGATGCCGGTGCCCTCGAGCACCCTTGTCGCCTTCGCCGCGTCGAAGGTGGCGCGGTTGTCGACGTACTGGATCGCCGCCCGCGGGACGCCGAAGCGGTCGAGCACGCGGTCGACGATCCGTCGCACCGCAGGCAGTTGCCCCATTGCACTGAGCGCGCCTGACGGCAGCATGCGCGCCATTCTTCGGTCGAAGCGCAAGGCGAACTCTGGTGCGTGCGCGGCGCGGCAGAAGACGTTGATGGCGTCACCGAGTGACAGCGGCTCGGGGTCGACGATGTGGAACGCCTGGCCGTCGAGCCCCGGTTGGTGCGCAATGTGGTCCATCGCGCGCGCGACGAAGTCGACCGGCACGAGGTTGAGCGGTCCGCCCTCGGGTCCGATGAATGGCGTCCACTGCGGGAACGCGTCGCGCATCTGCTGGACCAACTTGAACGCGTAGTAGGGACCGTCGACGCGGTCCGCCTCGCCGGTTTCGGATGAACCGATGACGATGCCCGGCCGGTACACGCGCCATGGCACCCGCGAGTCGTTGCGCACGATCCGCTCGGACTCGAACTTCGTGCGGTAGTACGGATGATCGAGCGGCTGGCCCTCGTCAAACATCTCCTCTGTGAAGACGCCGTCGTAGTGACCGGCGACCGCGATGGAGCTGGCGAGGTGAACGCAGCGAGCCTTGATGTCATTGGCGAGCTCGACGAGATGACGCGTGCCGACCACATTGGCGCGCTCAGCCTCCTCCGCCGTGGCCTCCAGGTCGTACACCGCGGCGAGGTGGAAGACGGCGGCACCGCGAAGCCGCTCACGGTCGTCGCTGCTGATGCCGAGGCCCGGGGTTGCGATGTCGCCGGAGATCGGGATGAGCCGCGTGCCCGCCGGGTCGAATCGGTCGCGCAACGCCGCGAACTTCGCCCGCGAGCCGGCCCGGACCAGAACCCCAACCTGACCGCCGCGGTTCAGAAGGAGAGGCAGCAGCTGCTTGCCGATGAACCCGGTGGCACCCGTGACGAAGTACTCCACAGCGCCCGCGAGCATACATATGAAGAAGTGGGTCCGCGATGAGAAACGCAGCTCGGAACGCGATGCGTCTACGGGGCTGAGGATCTGCCTCCGCCCTACAAGCTTTCGCGACTTCCGTCCGCAAAGCGGACAGCGGCCGGCTTTCCGGCCGGCCGAGGAGCTGGGTGAGAAACGCAGCTCGGAAGGGGATGCGTTTCGAGGGCGGAGGATCTGCCTCCGCCCTGTAAAGTTGACATCTAAGTCAACTTCTCGCCCGGGAGGCGCCTCAATGCCCGAACCAGTCGTCGTCGCCTACGGCCGCTCCCCCATCGGCCGGGCCATGAAGGGATCACTCGTCAACGTCCGCCCGGACGACCTCGCCGCCTACGTCGTCAACAAGGTGCTGGACAAGGTGCCCGGCCTCGATCGCAACGAGATCGAGGACCTCATGTGTGGTTGCGGACTCCCGGGAGGCGAGCAGGGCTTCAACCTCGGGCGCGTCGTCAGCATCCTGGCGCGGCTCGACGTCCCCGGCACCACGGTGACTCGCTACTGCGCCTCATCGCTGCAGACCACGCGCATGGCGGCGCACGCTATTCGCGCCGGCGAGGGCGACGTCTTCCTGAGCGCGGGCGTCGAATGCGTGTCGCGCTATCTGAACGGCACCAGTGACATCCCGACCTGCCAGAACGAGAAGCTGCAGCCGGGAAACAGCGAGGGCTATCCCGACATCTACATCGCCATGGGGCAGACCGC
>JBHEMA010000221.1:0-9292 GCA_046262795.1 Candidatus Dormibacteria bacterium
TCCCACCACACCTCGCGGATGGTGCTGATCGTCTTTGCGCTGATGAGCGTGTCCATGAGCCGTTCGAACTGATTCCAGCCCGACAGCTGCCATGGCGGTCCTGCGGTGGGCAGGCCTTCGAACACTTTCGAGCGCCATGACGCCATGCCCGTGTCGGCGCCGATCCAGTACGGACTCGACGCACTGAGGGCAAGAAAGTGCGGGATGTAGAACGAGAGCGCGTTGACCATCGCGATCGCCTTCTCCGGGCTGCGCACACCGACGTGCACGTGGATGCCGAAGATCTGCATCTGCCGGGCCGGCCATTGCATGTCCTCGACCAGTCGCAGGTACCGCGGATGGGGGCTGATCTGCTGGGTCGCAGGGTTGGTGAACGGATGCGTGCCGCTGCACATGAGGACGAGCCCTCGGCGCGCCGCGTGCTCGCTCACCTCGGTCAGCGTGCGTGCCAGGTCGTCATGCGCCTCGGCAGCGGTCTGGCAGATGCCGGTGATGATCTCGATCGTCGATTGCAGCAGCTCGTGCTTCGCCTTGGCATGCTCGTCGCCGTTCGCTTGCCGCATGCCCTCCAGGATCTCGTTGGCGCCGCTGACCAGTTCGCGCGTGTCGGGGTCGATCAGCTCGAGCTCCACCTCCACGCCGACGGTCGGCCGTTGGCTGGAACGGAAGTCGATGTGCGTCACGGTGCTGCGGAGTTTATGTGAGCTGTTCCAGGTACGTCGGCAGCATTTCTCGCCATGTCTGCCAGTCGTGGTCGTACTGCGGTCCCCACGGGTCGACACGATTGGGAACGCCCTGGCCGCCGAGCACGTCCGCCATGCGCCACGACTCGCCGATGTTCTCCCAGCGTCCCTCGCCGGATGCCAGCACCGCGAAGCGGCTGCGCAGGAGCGTGAGGTGTTCGCCCTGCAGTCCGGGGACGAAATACAGCGGCGTGGCGAAGTAGAGGTCCTCTCCTCCACCGTCGCCGACGAACCGGCCCACGTCGTACGTCCCGCTCATGCCGATTGCCGCGGCCACCACGTCGGGATAGCGGCACAGCAGCGCGAGCGCGTTGAAGGCTCCGATGGATGCTCCCGCTGCGACGACGGGTATCTGGTCGCTGTGGCAATCGAGGCGAATCGCCGGGATCATCTCGTTGCGCACGAATTCGTGGAACGCGTTGAGCAGCGCCGCGCGATAGCCCGCGCTGCCGTCGCCGCGGAGCATGGCGGCGCCCGCGACGCTGTCGCAGGAATACAGCTTCACCCGGCCGGCCTCGAGCTGGGCACCGACGGCGTCGACCAGGTGCATGCGCTCTATCTCTTCGGCGTCTCCGCCCGCGGTGGGAAACACGATGACCGGCTGACCGTAGTGTCCCCAGCGCACCACGTTCACGTCGCTGTACAACCGCTGCGAGTACCAGCGGTCGTGCTGCTTCATGACGCGCGGAGCTCGGCGATGCCGGTGTCCTCTCTGGGCAACAGCCAACCGAGTCCGTCGGCCATGCGATCGCGCCAGTTCGTCCAGCTGTGTCCATCGAGCGCCTCGAAGACATGGAGCTCATCGCTCATGCCACGAAGCACGCGGCTGAATTCCCGATTCGCTTCAACAAGCGGCTCGAACATGCCGTACGTCTGGAAGATGCGCCGCGCGGCCGGCCGGCGCCGCCGCAGCAGCGATCGCACAAACCGCGACGTCCGCTGGATTGCGGCCGGCGCTCCGGACCAGCCGCCGATGTTGTCTCGGAACGATCCCGACTCGAGCAGCAGGCCGCCCCAGTAGCCGGGCGCGCGCACGGCGGTATCCAGGCTCGCCACGGCACCGAGGCTTGCTCCGAGGAGAACGCGCGCATCCGGATGTCGTCGCAACGGCAGTGTCTGCTCCAGGTTGGGAAGCAGCTCTGTGTTGACGAACCGTGCGTGCGCAGCGTTCGCCGCATACTCACGCATGCGGTCTTTGGGGTGCAGCAATGCGACAAAGCTGTCGGCCATCATCCCGCGGTGCATCAGGTTATCCAGGACGACGCCGAACGACGAGTACTCGAGAAGCTCGCCGCCATCGTGCGCCACAAGCAACGGATAGCGACGCGTCTCGTCCGCACGCGCCGGCGCGTACACGCTGAAGTGGACCTCGCGACGCAGCGCACGGCTCTGCAGCCGCAGCTCGTTGATCGTTCCCTGCGCCACCTCGGGGCGGTGGATAGCCCAGTCCGGTGTGACATAGCCAGAAGCCTCCAGCACCGACATCTCGCTCATCGGTCCGCGCGCAACGCGATCGTTCAGCGGGTCGAGGATGTCTCGACGTGACCGTCGTGCGTCACCAGCAAGCGATATTCGATGCGAGCGCCGGGAGGCAAGTCGATGGCGACGTACCAGATGTCAGTTGCGTGCAGCGGCTGCATCGGGAGTGGATTCGGCAGCCCGACGACGCGATGATCCACAGCGACGTGTTCAGCGCTGCCGCGGTAGATGAACGTGCACGACCTGCCGTCGACGAGCGGGATGCGTCGCTCGTGCAGCATCTCGTCCACGGTCGCCTGATGCACGCCGCGCTCACGCAATCCCGCGAGCGACGGCGGTAATCCCGGAAGCGGCGCGACTCGGGTCATGCCGTCTTCAGGCCGCGCGCACGTGGACAGTGCGGCCGACGTCGTCGAGCATGCCGCGCAGCGTGTCGTAGTCGGGATGTGCCATGCGCACCCAGGCGTTGGCCATGTACCCCGCCTCGACCGGCTGTGTGGGCGTGCCCGGATTTGGAAGATGCGCGTCGAGGATGTGCTCGGCGTAGCGGTGCTGAATCTCGTCGAGCCCCTCGTACGTCCTGATCCGGCCGTCGCGATCGGGCCGCAACGCGATGATGCCGGCCGCCCGTCGCCGTGAGAGTGGTGCACCCGCGCGACCGTGGACGATCGCATTCGCCCACTCGCGATAGATGTCGATGTCGTTGCCGGCGGCGTAGAGATCCCACGCACGCACGCCCGGTGGACGGCAGCCGATCTCGCTGAAGCGCAGACCCTTCGGACCGAAGAACCACTCCATGTGCGTGGCCGACGTGCCGATTCCGAGCGCCGCGATGACGCGCAACCCGAGCTCGCGGACCTCGGCGTATGCGGCTGCACTGTCGACCCGGTTGGTTGCGATGAACTGCGGGCTGATCCAGCGCTCGCGCATCGCCTCGAGCACGTTCGGGTAGTAGTGGGACACGAAGTCGTACACGGGACGACCGTCGATGCACAGCGTGTCGTAGAACGCCTCGTGTCCGTCGACGAACTCCTCAACGGCGATGGAGTCGACCTCGCCGAATCCCGCGAGCGCGCGATCGAGCTGCGACGGATCGTCGACGCGCACGGTGCCCGACGCCCCGGCCGCAGCGCGCGGCTTGAGGATGAGCGGATACCCGACCCGCTCGGCGAAGTCACGCACCTCGCCGGCGGTGTTTGCCGCGGTTGAATCCGCACAGGGCACCCCGAACTGCCGCAGCGTCTCCTTCATCGCGGGTTTGTCGCGGCAGAGGTACGCCGTGCGAACCGACGTGCCCGGGATGGCGCACGCCTCGCGCGCCTGCGCCGACGCCATGGTGTGCGCCTCCACCACCGATTCGAGGCGATCCACCCACAGCTTGCCCTGCACCCAGCGCACGGCGTCGACCAGCTGTCCGACGTCGGTGACGTTGGCGACCCGGTGGTACTCGAGCATCCATCCCTTGAGATCGGGGTCGAGCGCGTCGACGGGCCGGTCACCGATGCCGATGACGGTCGCGCCGGCGGCGTTCAGCCCGCGCACGAACTCGCGCTGGTTCGGTGGAAACGCCGGTTCGATGAAGATCACGTTCACGGTCGCTCGATGCTACATGCGGGGGGTAAAGCCCCCGCAAACCGCCGGCCGGGTTTGCGTGCACGCGGCCCGCCTCGCAAAAGCGGCTACTAGACTGCGCCGATGCCGAACGCGGTATTTGTCGCGCCGTTCTTCCTCGACACCACCGTCCGCTTCATCGAGGCGGCGGCGCACGTGCCGCGCACCCGCCTCGCGGTCGTCAGCCAGGATCCAGCGGAACGCCTGCCGGCGTCCGTGCGCAGCCGCATCGCGGGCCACTTCCGGATCGACGACGGCATGTCGCCAGACCAGATCGCCGATGCGGTGCGACGCATCGCTGGCGCGCTCGGCGGCGTCGACGCGCTCGTCGGCATGCTCGAGCAGCTGCAGGAACCGCTCGGGGCCGTGCGCGACACGCTCGGCATTCCCGGCATGAGCGAAACCGTCGCCCGCAACTTTCGCAACAAAGACCGCATGAAGGACGTCTTCGACGCGCATGGTGTTCCGTGCGCGCGCCACGCCGTCGCGGTCTCGTCGGATGCAGCGGATCGGGCCGCGGAACACGTCGGGTTCCCGCTCGTCGTGAAACCGCCGGCAGGCGCCGGCGCGCGCGCAACGTTCCGCATCGACGACAGGGGCCAGCTCGATGCATGGCTGCGTGCCGACCCGCCGTCGCCAAGCCTCCCGGCGCTCCTCGAGCAGCTGCTGCACGGTCAGGAGCACAGTTTTGACAGCGTGATGATCGACGGCAGCGTGACGTGGTGGTCGGTGAGCCGCTACCTCCCGGCACCGCTGGACGTGCTGCGGCATCCGTGGATCCAGTGGGCCGTGGTCCTCCCCCATTCGCTCGACGAGTACACCGATGTGCGCGAACACGCTGAGCGCGGGTTGCGCGCACTGGGCCTGGCGCGCGGGCTCACCCATCTGGAGTGGTTTCGCCTCGACGACGGCCACATCGCCATCTCAGAGGTCGCGGCGCGACCGCCGGGCGCACAGTTCACCACTCTTCTTTCATATGCGTACGACGTCGACATGTATGCGGCGTGGGCCCAACTCGAAATTCTCGGCGAGTTCTCACCACCGCCACGGCGCTACGCCGTCGGCGCCGCATACCTGCGGGGGCAGGGCAACGGCGTCGTACGCGCCGTCCACGGGCTCGACGTGCTCGAGCGCGAGCTCGGCGAGCTCGTCGTCGAGGCGCGCATCCCATCGCCCGGACAGCCACATGGCGGCACGTACGAGGGTGAGGGGCACGTCATCGTCCGCCACGAGGACACCGCGGTCGTCGAGCGCGCGGTCGCGCGCATCGTCGACGTGTCGCGCATCGAGCTCGCGGAGGCCTGACGTGGTGCGCTCGGTGTTGCTCATCTCACCCGGCTACCCCGCCGAGATGCCGTTCTTCGCGCACGGACTTGCGCGCGCCGGGGCGCGCGTCGTCGGGCTCGGCGACCAACCGGTCGACGCGATGCCGCGGACCGCGCGCGAACATCTCGCCGACTACTGGCAGATCCCTTCATTTGCGGACGAGGACGAGATCGTCAGGCAGGCGATGCGAGCGGCGGCACACGTGCGCATCGATCAGGTTGAATCGTTGTGGGAACCGACGATGGTGCTCGCCGCTCGACTGCGCGAGGCGTGGGGACTCCCGGGGATGACGGTGTCGGAAACCATTCCCTTCCGCGACAAGGAGAGGATGAAGCAAGTGCTCGACACAGCCGGCATCCGCACACCGCATCACTACCGCGAGACAACTGCAGCCGGGGTTCGCGGCGCCGCCGAGCGCATCGGCTTTCCCGTCATCGTGAAGCCGATCGCGGGCGCCGGTTCGGCCGACACGTATCGCGTCGAGTCGGCGGCGGAGCTCCACGAGGTGCTGCCGCGCCTCGACCGTGTGGCCGAGGTGAGCGTCGAAGAGTTCGTCGACGCCGAGGAGTTCACGTTCGACACCATCTGCGCCCACGGCGAGCCCCTGTACGAAAACATCTCCTGGTACCACCCTCGCCCGCTCGTCGCGCGCCAGCTGGAATGGACCAGTCCCATCACGTTGGCGCTGCGCGACATCGATGTGCCGCACCTCGCGCCAGGCGTCGCCATGGGTCGCGCCGTGCTCCGCGCTCTTGGGTTCCGCGACGGATTCACGCACATGGAGTGGTACCTCCGCAGCGACGGTCAGGCCGTGTTCGGTGAGATCGCGGCGCGCCCGCCGGGTGCGCGCACCGTCGATGTCCTGAACTTCACCGCCGACACAGACCTGGCGCAGCGCTGGGCGGAAGCAGTGCTCGACGGTGGTTTCACCGAACGCGTGGTGAAGCGCTACAACGCGGCGTCGATCATGAAGCGCGCCCGCGGGCACGGTCGCATCACCCACATCGAGGGCCTGACGCGGCTGCTCACGGAGTACGACGAAAACGTGGTCGCAGTCGACCTGCTGCCCATCGGTGCACCGCGGCGTAACTGGCTGGCGACGCTCATCTCCGACGGATTCATCATCGTGCGGCATCCCGAGCTGCAGAGCTGCATCGACATGGCGGAGCGCTTCGCCACGGACGTCCAGCTCTCCGCGTCATGAGGTCGCAGCGAGCGCACGCTGATCGCGGGCCCATTGCGACGTCAACCCCCGGAAATGACCGATGAAGTGCTCGTGCTCGTGCGCGGGAAACGTCGAGCGCACGGTGTCGACGACGAGCCGGTCGAAATCGTCGCTCTCCACCCACGCGACAGCGACCTCGTCAACATGGCTGAGGTGGCGCGCACAGAACTCGGTGTACCGCTCCACCTCGAAGTAACGGTCGGCGAGCGCGCGATACTCCGCCAGCTTCTGGCGATACGACAGGTCATCACGCTCGGCGATGCCGAAGTAGCTGCGCGTGTCGAGGTCGACGCTCTGGCGCCGTCCCGTGACGCAACAGTACACAACCCACTTCAGCAGCGTCTTGATGACCCAGGGGAAGTAGTAGTGCAGGCTGGTCAACGCCAGGTCGGGCGTGGCATTGGCGTAGTCGATCGGATGCACGTCGTCGCCGCGAAGGAGCGTCTCGCAGCTGTTGAGCTCCCACCGGAAGAACGCGTTGACGGTCCGGATGATGTCCACCACCTCGCTGCCCTGATCGGCGGTGAGGAAGTTGTGCTCGATGGAGTACCGCGCGTGCATCGGCTGCGAGGGGTCGTAGCGCAGCACGATGGTTTCAGCGCCGACGCCGAGGCTGCGAGCGAAGACGTCGAACCCCTCAACCGAGGCCTGCAGGTGCATGAGTCGCTGCTCCGACTCGTCATACGCGCGATGCAGCGCGTCGAAATCCTCGATGCGGCTCACGCCCACCCACGCGCCGCCGTCGAACGGTTTCATGTACAGCGGCATGCCGATCGTGCGTGCGACGTCGTCGAGATCGAAATACCGCAGATACCGCTGTGCGGTGCCGTCGAAGCGGGGATTTGTCGGCGGGCGCTTGTGCGGCAGCATCCATGTTTCGGGTACCTTCAGGCCGAGACGGATCATGGCGCAGTACGCCGCGTGCTTCTCCATCGCCTGAAAGGTGAACGGGTTGTTCAAGAGGTGCACGTTGTTCATCAACGACACCTTCTTCAACCACTCGCGCGGCATGTAGTACCACCACGCCAGCCGGTCGACGACGAGCGCATAGCGCGGCACCGCACGCAGGTTGAACGGCTCGATGGTGACGCGCTCGGTGGTGAACCGATGGCTATCGCCGGCGGCACTCACTGACAGGTCGCACCGCGCCAGGAGCGACTCGAGGGCGGTGGGCCAGTCCTCCTCCACTCCGAGAAGCAGGCCGACGACGTGCGTGGTGGGCAACGATCAGCCCTGTAGCGCCTGCTCGAGCTGGAGGGTGCGATCGAACGCCGCCTGCACCGCGTCGCTCACGACGGTGCGCAGGCGGCCGCGCTCAAGCTGGTAGAGCGCAGCCGCGGAGGTGCCCCCGGGCGAGGTCACCATGTCGCGCAGCTCCGCGACGTGTTTGCCGGAGTGCAGGGCAAAGGCGGCCGATCCTTGCATCGTGTCGAGCACGAGCTCGCGCGCGACGTGGCGCGGAAAGCCGAGGTGCACCGCGGCATCGGTGAGCGCCTCGATGAAGAGAAAGATGTACGTCGGGCCGGTGCCGCTCACTGCGGTTGCCATGGCGACCTGCCGCTCGTCGTGCACCTCGAATTCGCGCCCCAGGGCGGACAGCATGGCGCCGCTGCGCACCTTGCCCTGCGCGTCGACAGCGTCGGTGGCGTACCACACGGTCACCCCCTGGCCGATCTGTGCGGGAGTGTTGGGCATCGATCGAACCACTGCCGGATGCTGCAATCCATCGGCAAGCGAGCCCGTCGTCGCACCGGCGATGACGCTGATGACGAGCTGATCGGGCGGCAGCACGCCTCGGAGCTCGTCGAACACTGAGCGAAGCATCTGCGGCTTCACCGCGAGCAGCAGGATGTCCGCCTCTCTGGCAGCGGTCGCGTTGTCGTACGTCGTGCGAATCGAGTGCGTGCCTTCGAGGTGTGAGCGGCGTTCTACCCGCGGATGGCTGGCCACGATATTTCGCGCATCGACGAGGCCCTGCCTGAGCAGCCCGGCAAGCATCGCCTCGGCCATCACACCCGTGCCGACGATGCCCAGGCGCGCGTTGCGAAGCGCAGATTCCTCCACGGTGCGGGCACCATACATCCATGCCTTTGACCCCTGACGCTGGTCGCGACTGGCTACGCCGCTGGGATACCCAGCAGCAGCTGCACATTCCGGACCGCGAGGAGCGCTTCAACGCCATCGTCGCGGCGCTGGCGGTTGCCAGCGGCGACACCCCTCGCGTGCTCGATCTCGGTGCGGGACCGGGTTCGCTCAGCGCTCGGGTGCTGTCCCGGTTGCCTCGGGCCGAGATCGTCGCCATCGACACCGATCCGGTGCTGCTGGCCATCGGCCGTGTGGCCCTCGCTGAGCGCCCCCAGATCCAGTTCGTCGACGCCGACCTGCGCGGTGACTGGACGGCGGCGCTGCCCATGGATCCGCCGTTCGATGCCGCCGTCTCCACCACTGCGCTCCACTGGCTCGGACTGGCCGACCTGGTGCGCTTCTATCCACGGCTCGCGTCCGTGCTGCGTCCTGGCGCACTGCTCCTGAACGGCGATCGCTTCGACTTCGACCACGACCAGACGGCGATCGCTCGCACTGCGTCAAGCGTGCAGCCGGAGTGGCCGCCCGTGCCCGACGACGCCGAGGATTGGAACGCCTGGTGGGCGGCGGTCGAGCGCGATCCCGCGCTGGCGGTAGACGTTGCCCAGCGACACGCCCGCCATCACGACCACCCGCACGATAACGAGGCGCATCGCTACGAATTCCACCGCGCCGCACTGCTCGCCGCAGGGTTCAGCGAGGTCGGCACGATCTGGCAGCGGATGGTGAACCGCGTGCTCGTCGCCGTTCGCTAAGCGGTCCCACACGGGAGCCCGCACGCGCTACCATCGCACCCCCATGGCACGCGGCGGGCGCGGGCCGG
>JBHEMA010000222.1:0-10887 GCA_046262795.1 Candidatus Dormibacteria bacterium
GTACTTGACCGTCGTCTTTGTCGCCTCGAACACGGCCCGCGCTGTTGCATCGATCACCTCGCGCGTGCGACGCAACTCCTCGAGCGTGCCCGCCAGCGGCACCATGATCTCGGGCCGCACATCGACGCGCTGTTTCTTCAGCTCCACCGCCGCCTCGATGATGGCGCGCGTCTGCATCTCGATGATCTCGGGGAAGAGGAGACCGAGACGGCAGCCGCGAAGCCCGAGCATCGGATTCTGCTCGCGGAGGTCGCCAACTGCCTGCAGCAGCCGTCGTTGGTCCGCATACTCGGACTCCGGCTTCTGCAACGCTTCGGCGCGCGTCACCTCCACGAGCAACTCCTCGTACGACGGAAGAAACTCGTGCAGGGGCGGGTCGATGAGGCGGATGATCACGGGCAGGCCGCGCATCGCCTTGAGAATCCCGCGGAAGTCGTCGCGCTGGAAGGGCAACAGCAGCGCGAGCTCGCGACGGCGCTCCTCGGTGTCCTTGGCGAGGATCATCCGCTGCACGATGGGCAGCCGCTCCTGTTCCATGAACATGTGCTCGGTGCGGCACAGACCGATGCCCTGCGCGCCAAAACCGCGCGCGCGTTCCGCGTCGTGCGGGTAGTCACCGTTCGCCCATACCTGCAGCCGCCGCAACGAGTCTGCCCAGCGCAGCACCTGCTCCAGGTCGCCCGACACCTCGGCCTCCAGCATCGGAACGCTGCCCTTGATGACGCGTCCCGTGCTGCCGTCGATGGTGAAGGCGTCACCTTCTTTGATGGTCATGCCACCGGCGGTGAAATGCCGCTTGACGAGATCCACCGCGACGGTTTCCGCGCCGGCGACGCATGGCTTGCCCATGCCGCGCGCGACAACGGCGGCGTGCGACGTGCGCCCGCCGCGCGACGTGAGCACACCTTGGGCGGCGATCATCCCGTGCACGTCGTCAGGGTTCGTCTCGATGCGCACGAGGATCACACGCTCGCCGCTCTTCGCCAGCTCCTCGGCACGGTCGGCGTCGAACACCGCTTTGCCGTACGCGGCGCCGGGTGACGCGGCGAGTCCTGTTGCCAGCACCTCGAGCTTCGCTGACGGATCGATGCGGCGGTGCAGCAGCTGGTCCACCTGCGCCGGCTCGACGCGGCGCACCGCCTCCTGGCGCGTGATCAGACGCTCGCGCACCATGTCGACCGCGATCTTCACCGCAGCCTCCGCGGTGCGCTTGCCGCTGCGCGTCTGCAGCATGTAGAGCGTGCCGCGCTCGATGGTGAACTCCATGTCCTGCACGTCGCGGTAGTGGCGTTCCAGCTTGCGCGCGATCTGCTCGAACTGTCGGTATGCCTTGGGCAGGTCCTTTGCCATCGCGGCGATCGGCTTCGGCGTGCGGATGCCGGCGACGACATCTTCACCTTGTGCGTTGGTGAGGTACTCGCCGTAGAGCTTCTTCTCCCCGGTCGAGGGATCCCGCGTGAACGCGACACCGGTTCCTGAGTCGTTGCCCATGTTGCCGAAGACCATCGACTGGACGTTCACCGCGGTGCCGAGCTCATGCGGGATGCGGTTGAAGTTGCGGTAGTCGATGGCCCGCTTGTTGTTCCACGACGAGAACACAGCCCCGATCGCCTGACGCAGCTGCTCCATCGGGTCCTCGGGAAAGTCGGCCTTCGCTTCACGGCGCACGATGTCGCGATATCGCCTGATGACCTCTTCCAGCGCATCGGGCTTGAGGTCCGCATCGGTCGGCGCGCGTCGCTCTTTCTTCACTTCGTCCAGCGCGTTTTCGAAGCGCTGCCCGTCGATGCCGAGCACGATCTTGCTGAAGAGCTGGATGAAGCGGCGGTAGGCGTCGAGCGCGAAGCGCCGATCCTTGGTCAGCGTGGCGAGTCCTTCGAGCGTGGCCTCGTTGAGGCCGAGGTTGAGGACGGTGTCCATCATTCCTGGCATCGAGAACTTGGCGCCGCTGCGCACGCTCACGAGCAGCGGGTTGCGTGATTCGCCGAACCGTTTGCCCGTTTTGCGCTCGACGTCGCGCAGCGCTGTCTCCACCTGTTCCCACATGCCGTCGGGAAAACGACGCCTACTCGCGTAGAACGCGTTGCACGCCTCGGTCGTGATGGTGAATCCGGGCGGCACCGGCAGCCCGGCCCGCGTCATCTCGGCGACGCCGGCGCCCTTGCCGCCGAGCAGGTCGCGCATCGCAGCGCTGCCTTGCTGGAAAAGGTAGACCCACTTGTGACGCGCGGGCCGGCGGCCGTTGGGGCCACCCGCGCCTCGTGTGCTCGGGACCTTCCCGATGGTCCCGCGTTTCGACGGCGGACGCTTCGTGCCAACGGCCATCACTGCATCACCTCGAGGGTCTCGGCATCTCCGACGCTCGAGCGGGAGAGGGTAGCATCGCGGGCATGCCGCGCCAGGATCAGACGGCCGTCCTGGTCCTCTGTGACCCGGAACGCGCCGGCGACCTCGCTCCGTTCAGCGCCGATCTGCGCCAGACCGGGCGCTACACGGTCGACGTCACCACGGACGCCGAGCGTCTGCTCGCGCTCGATCGGTACGCCGTCCTCTACGCACATCGCAACCACGGCGTACTGAGTGAGCCACAGGCTCGCGCGCTTGCACGATTCGTCCACAACGGCGGGGCGGTTGTCGCTGTCGGCGCGACGTTGCAAGCGTGGTCGGGACACCAAGCGATCAGCGACATCGCGGGGTGGTCGCCCAACGGACGCACTGTCCGCAGCGAGCTGGAGGTCGAGCATGCCGAGAGCGGCGAGCGCTTTCGCGTCGTCGATCTTTTCAACCTTCTGCCGAAGGCACCGGATGACGCGGAGCCGGTGTTGACCGCGAAGTGGCATTTCGCCGATCAAGTGCTGGCGTACCGTCGTCCCATCGGCGGCGGCGCGTTCACCTATGTCGGCCTTGGCCACGACCCGCTCGTGTACGCGAACGCCGGCGCACGCCAGGCGCTCGCGCGCTCCGTGCAGCCCACGCAGTCGCGCAGGGTCCGCAAGCCCATCGGAGTCGGCATCCTCGGGTACGGGGCACTGGGCCCGGCACACGCGGCGGCGATGGCGGCGACACCTGACCTCCGGCTCGCCGCCATCTGCGACCGCGACGCGCACCGACGCGTCACCGCGCGCACACACGGTGTCCCCGTGGTGAGCACCGAGCTGGAGCTCCACCGCATCGACGGCGTCGACGCGGTGCTCGTGGCGACACCGCCGGCGCACCATGCCAGCTCGGTCCTGCAGGCGTTGGAAACCGGCAAGCACGTCATCTGCGAAAAGCCGTTCGCGCTGCACGTCGAAGATTGCGACCGCATGATCGACCGCGCTGAAGCCAACGAGCTCGCGCTCACGGTGTTCCAGAACCGGCGATGGGACCCGGATTTCGTGATGCTGCGCCGCGTGGTACGTGGTGGTGGCATCGGCGAGGTGTTTCACATGGAGTCGTTTGTCGGCGGCTACGCGCATCCATGTCATCTCTGGCACAGCCACCAACCAATCTCGGGTGGACTCATCTACGACTGGGGCGCGCACTACATCGACTGGATCCTGCAGCTCTTCGACAGACCCGTCGTGGCGGTTCGAGGTCAGGACACCAAACGCGTGTGGCACGACGTGACGAACGCGGACCACATGACCGTCGACCTCCGGTTCGACGGCGGGGCCGTCGCGTCATTTGTGCAGTCCGACATCGCCGCGACGTTGAAGCCCAAGTGGTACGTGCTCGGGACCAAGGGAGCGATCGTCGGCGAATGGCAGCGCACCACCAAGCGGCGGCGCGGTCCTGACGGCGAGCTCGAGGAGGAACCGGCGATGCCGACCGACCTGCCGGCGAAGCTGTCGGTGATGCGTCCCGACGGAGAGGGCGGCGCGCACACGGAGGTACTGTCGCTGCCGCGGCGCGACCGCAGCGCTTTCTATCGCAACTTCGTGGCGCACATCCTGCACGGTGAGCCGCTTGCCGTTCCGCCGCGCCAGGCCCGCCGCGTCGTCACTGTGATGGAGGCCGCAACGGCATCCGCGGCGCAGGGCGGCGCACTCGTCGAGCGGCGCATCTGAGCCGCGATCGGCTGCGTATCGGCGTCCTCGGCGCCGCCTGGATCGCCGACCGAGCCGTGCTCCCCGCGATGCGCGCGGCGCGCAACGTCGACGTCGTCGCGATTGCCAGCCGCGATCCCGGACGCGCCGCGCTGATGGCGAAGGCGCACGGCGTGCCTCGCGTGCACGATTCGTACCAAGCGCTGATCGAGGATGACGACGTGGATGCGGTGTACATCGCGCTGATCAACAGCCTGCATCGCACGTGGACGGTGACCGCGCTGCGTGCCGGCAAGCACGTCCTCTGTGAGAAGCCTCTCGGTTGCACGGCCAACGACGTACGCGCCATGGCCGCGGCCGCAGCCGAGACCGAACGCGTGCTCATGGAGGCGTTCATGTATCGCTTTCATCCGCGGATCGTCGCGCTGCGTGAGCATGTGAGCACGGTGCGCCATCTGCACGCCGCGTTCTCGTTCAGGGTGGGTAATGCGACCACGTATCGCCTCGTGCCGGCGCTCGGTGGCGGGGCGCTGCTCGACGTCGGCTGCTACACGCTCGACGTTGCGCGCTGGTTCTGCGGCGAGCCGCGGACGGTTCGTGCCGCCATGCAGGGTTCACCGGTCGACATGAGCGTGGCTGCCGTGATCGAGTTCGCGTCGCGTGCGACCGCCACGGTGTGGGCCAGCTTCGAGGCGCCCGAGCATCAGCGGTTGCTCATCACCACCGACAGTGAGACTGTCGATCTTGTCGAGCCGTTCACCGCGTGGCGCGATCCGCACGACCCGTATCAGCTCATGGCCGAAGCATTCGCCGATGCGGCGGTGGGCAACGTGGCAACCCCGCGTTCGATCGACGACTCGCTACGCACCGCCGAGCTGCTCGACCGCGTCCGCGAGGCCGCTAGCGGAACCGCGGCACCGTCGCCCAGCTGAGCACGAGCGGTCGGAGCGTCGGTGGCAGCAATGCCGCCAGGCTTCCGGAGCACGCGCACGCCGCATCGCGGAGCAGGCTGACGCCGTACAGCTCTTCGATGGAGCGCAGCGTGCCTGCGTGATCGACCGCTGCGTGGAGCGCCGCCTGCTGCGCCGGCTGCGCAACGACGATCGTGGCGACATGTCCACCTGCAGCACCATTGCAGCAGCCGCCGTTGCCGCTGCCCTCGTCCCACGTGACGATGACGACGCCGTTGTCGTGGAACCATGACGACTGCACCACCTCGGCGAGCGTCCGCTTGAGCCAGGCGTCCGCAGTGCTGGTCGAGCAGTCGTGTCCGTCGTTGCAGACATCCGGCGTGACCCAGACGAAGTCAGGCGGTGACGGTGCAGCAATGTCATGCGTGAACGATGTGAACGGCACCACGTTCGCGCACGACGATGGGTTACCGGTGATCGAGTTGAAGTACATGAAGGGGTTGTGCTTCTTCGCGTACCGTCCGCTGGCGTCGTCGCGGTAGCACGGCGAAGGCATGCCCTCCATGTACGCGCGCCAGCTGTATCCGGCAGCCGACAGCTGGTCCGCGAGCGTTGGGCCATCAAACCTGTACGTCGTGCCGTCGTCGCTGACCCCGAACGTCGAACCCGAGATGAGCTCGAGATAGTTCGGCAAGCTCGGATGCGCTTGCGCGAAGGCGTTCGTGGCGAATCCGTACGTGTGCGCAAGCTGCGTTATGTACGGCGCGTCCGGCGAGCCGATGACATCGCTCTCCTCGCGGTTCTCCTCGACGATGACCATGACGTGGGGGTGTATCGGCGCGGCCGCTGCTACCGGGTGCGCTGCCAGCTGCAGCGCGAGCGAGGCGATGACAAGGACGCCAAGGCGCATCCGGCCAGGGTATGCTGCGGGCTCCGCGTCAGGAGGACGCGCAATCCAGAGGAGGAAGACGACGATGGGCTTCTTTGACAAGAAGGTGCAGCAGGCTCAGCAGCAGGCGGCCCAGCAGCAGCAGTCAGCCACGCAGCAGGGCATGGGCGGAACGGGCGGCTACAACCCCGCTGACGCCATGCGCCAGATGGGCATGGATCCGAACGCGGCGATGGCCGGCGCGATGTCCGCGGACATGGGCGCGATGATGGCGGAGCAGCAGCGCCAGCAGCGCATCCAGGCAAACGGTGTCGAGGGCAAAGGCAAGATCGTGTCCGCGCAGAACAACGGTGTCGACATGTCCACGGGCGGTCAGGCCACCAACTATCAGTTCCAGATCCAGGTGACCGACGGTCCCGGTGCGGGTAGCACCATCAGCGTCGCGCAGGGGATCGTCGGCGACGCCGGCTGGGTCCAGCCGGGGTCGACCGTGACGCTGAAGGTCAACTCGCAGAATCCTTCCGAGGCCCTGATCTTCGGCGCGGGCTGACCCGGCGGGCTCACGCCGCCGCAGCGGTGGCGCGTGAGGCTGCGCGACGTCTCGAATCCTCGAGCTGATCGCGCAGCGCCTTCGCCAGATTGTCGATCGGCACGCGCACCTGCGTCATGCCGTCGCGCTCGCGGATGGTCACCGCGTGATCTTCGAGTGAGTCGAAGTCGAACGTCACCGCGAGCGGTGTGCCGATCTCGTCCTGGCGACGGTAGCGACGGCCGATTGCTTGCGTCTCGTCGTACATCGTGGCGAACTGTGGGCGCAGATCGTGCTCGATGCGCCGTCCCGGTGCGGTGAGCTCTGGTTTCTTCGACAGCGGCAGCACCGCAACCTGCACCGGTGAGACGTCGGGGTGCAGGCGCAGCACGACACGCCGCTCGCCGCGGACCTCTTCCTCGTCGTAAGCGTCGACCAGCAGCGTGATGAAGATGCGCTCGAGGCTGACCGCCGGCTCTATCACGTACGGCACGTAGCGCTCGTTGCTCTCGGTGTCGAAGTACGAGAGGTCGCGCCCACTGTGTTCCATGTGCGTCTTGAGGTCGTAGTCGGTGCGGTCGGCGACACCCTCGAGCTCGCCCCAACCGAAGGGGAACCGGTACTCGATGTCGCTCGTCGCGGTGCTGTAGTGGGACAGCTCTTCCTTCGCATGCGGACGGAGCCGGAGATTCGACTCGCGTACACCCATCGCATCGATGTGCCAGCGAAACCGCTCGTTGCACCAGTACTCGTGCCACTCGCGGTCGGTGCCTGGCTTGCAGAAGAACTCCATCTCCATGAGCTCGAACTCGCGGAGACGGAAGATGAAGTTGCCGGGTGAGATCTCGTTGCGAAACCCCTTGCCGTACTGGGCGATGCCGAACGGCAGCCGCCTGCGCGTGGAATTCACGACGTTGGCAAAGTTGACGAACATCCCCTGCGCAGTCTCGGGCCGCAACCAGACGAGTGCAGCGGCATCCTCCACGGGACCGATGAACGTCTTGAACATGAGGTTGAACTGCCGTGCGGGCGTCAGCGCTCCGCCGCATTCGGGACATCCCGGCGCGTCGGGCGCCTTGCTGCGCGCACGCCGCTCGTCGGCGAGATGGTCCTCGCGCCAGCGTTTGCGACAGCGTCCGGTGCAGTCGACGAGCGGGTCCGTGAAGCTGTTGACGTGGCCGCTCGCCTCCCATACGCGCGGGTTCATCAGGATCGCGCTCTCGATGCCCTCGACGTCGTCGCGCAGCTCGACCATGTGCCGCCACCAGCGCTCGCGAACGTTGCGCCGCAGCCGCACGCCGAGCGGACCATAGTCGTAGACGGCGTTGAGTCCGCCGTAGATCTCGCTCGACGGATAGACGAAGCCACGCTGCTTGCAGAGCGATACGAGCTTCTCAACGACGTCAGCGGCGGGCTCAGTCATGCGCGCGCAATTCTATGCGGATGCTTCCGCGCTCTCCATTGCGCGTAGGACCTCAAAGGAACGCAGCCGGCGGTCGAGATGAAACGCAAGCTCTGCTTCCACCACGCGCTCGAGCGCCTTCAGCGTGACTCCGTCGATGCGAAGCCTGAGCCACAAAGGGGCATCGTCCGCAGCGGCGGCGCGCAACACCTTGATGACGCGCACGCTGCACTCGATGCCGCCGGAATCGTCGACCGCGCAACGCTCACACAGGAGACCGCCGCCGGCAGCGCTGAAGCGTGCCGATTCTTCGGGCAACCGAGTTCCGCACCCGGCGCAGTCATACAGTTGTGGCGCGTAGCCGAGGCGATCGATCATGCGCCGCGCAAACCACACCACCGCGGCACGCGGGTCTCGGCCATGATCCGCACAGGCCGCAAGGGCGTCGGTGACGAGCGCGTAGATCTCGGCGTCGGCATGGTGGTCCTCGAGCACGCGGTCGGTGAGCTCTGCGCACAGCGCGGCGCACGCGACGCGCCGCGCATCCGTCGCCGGCGGCGTCGAGCCGAGTGTTTCCGCCTGCGTCAGCACGTCGAGCTCGCCTCTGCCCTGGGCGAGCTGCATGCGACTGCGCATGAACAGGTCGGTGCGCGGCCCAAGCCGGCTCTGCGGCTTGCGGGCACCGCGCGCCATGACGCCGATCTTGCCGTGCTCGAGCGTCAGGATCGTGAGCACGCGGTCCGTCTCGCCGTAGTCGACGCGCCGCAGCACGATGCCCTCGTCCGTGTACGTAGCCACGAGGGCATGATGACGGCACCCCTTCGTCATGGGCGCGTCATCGGGACGTGTCACGCGCCGCGCTGATACTCGGTCCGAGGTTCCTCATAGATGAAATTCGTGCCCGGGGTGGCGGGGCCCCTACGCTCGCGTGCGCTTGCGCTCTTGGCTGCCGTCGCCGTGGCGGGCGTCGCCGTTTCCGTGGGAGTCACCCGTGGTTTCGGCGCCTGGGCGGCGACCACTCGAAACGGCGGGAACAACGTCGTCACAGCGCAGCTGATCACCCCGACAACGCTCACGTCCACGCACGCCTCGGGAACATTCGCGTCCGGCGCGGCACAGTCGATCACGCTCACGTGGGACGAGCAGTCCACTTGGGTGACCGGCTACAACGTCCTGCGGGCGGACGCTGCTGCTTCGCCGAGCTTTACGCAAGTGGGCTCCGTCACTGGCGCTGCGACCACGACGTGGACAGACTCCGGTGCAACAGACACGAGTGCGTCCGGTCCTCCACTGTACAACCACCAGTACTACTACGAAATCCAGCCCTATTACTTCAGCTGGAACCCCACGAGCAGCGCGCAGGACATGGCGCTGTCGCTCGCGCCGACGACGGGCACCGACGCGACGAAGTCGCCCGTCGTGCCGATAAGCGGAACGAACTTGACTGCGCTCTCATCAACGAGCGGCGCCGGTTACACGACGGCCGCCTCGTGGAGCGCGCAGAACACGTTCAGCGGCGCGGTGCAGGCCGTCGCCTTCGTCTCGAACAGCACCGGATGGGTTGTCGGGGCCGGCGGCCTCGCCTACAAGTCCACCGACGGCGGCGAGTCCTGGACGGCCGAGACGTCGGGTACGCCCAATGCCCTGAACGGTGTGGCATTCGCTGATGCGAGCAACGGCTGGGCTGTCGGGGGCGCGACCGGAATGACCACCGTGGTGCACACGAGCAACGGGGGCAGCAGCTGGGGCGCGCAGACGCCGAGCTTGTCGGTGCCCGCGATCCTCCGCGCGGTGAGCATGAGCAGCGCATCCAACGGATGGGCGGTCGGCGACACCGGAACCATCATCCGCACCGCGAACGCCGGGGCGGCTTGGACGTTGCAGGCGGGGGCAGCATCGCTGCTGACGACGAATCTCCTTGGCGTCTCCGGGCCGGACACCAACGACGCCTGGGCCGTGGGTGCCGGCGGCGCTATCGAGACCACCAACAACGCCGGAACCACATGGACCGCGGAGACATCCGGGGTCGGCGGGCAGCTCAACGCGGTGCATTTCATCGACGTCAGCAACGGCTGGGCCGTCGGCAACGGCGGCGTCATCGTCCACACCAGCAACGGCGGCGCATCGTGGTCCTCCCAGAGCAGCAGCACGACGCAGAACCTGCTGGGCGTCCACTTCGTCGATGCGTTTCATGGCTGGGCGGCCGGGGCCGCGGGCACGGTGCTGACCACGAGCAACGGCGGCGGCTCGTGGCTGAACCAGGCGACGGGAATATCGGCGCAGTTGAACGCCATCACCGCCACCGACTCCAGCCATGCGTGGGCAGCCGGCAATACCGGAACGCTCACCCTGACGACCACTGCGGGCAGCACCTGGGCGGCACAGACGTCCGGAACGGGCAACCAGCTCAACGGCGTCTCGTTCATCGACGCGAACAACGGCTGGGCAGTGGGCAGCGGCAGCACCGGCAACAGTCCGGCGACGATCCTGGCGACGACGAACGGCGGCGCCACCTGGTCGGCGCAGACAACAACGGCAACCAACCTCAACGCCGTTGACTTCGTGACAGCGAACGTCGGATGGGCTGTCGGCAACGGCGGCCAGATCATCGCCACCACGAACGGCGGCGCGAGTTGGTCGGCGCAGACGTCGGGAACCAGTGGCACGCTCCATGGGGTTCACTTCGTGAACAGCAGCGTCGGGTGGGTTGTCGGCAACGGCGGGACGATCATCGCGACCACGAACGGCGGCGCAACGTGGTCGCCTGAGGTCTCCGGGACGGGCGCGACGCTCAACGCGGTGGACTTCGTCAGTTCGACGACAGGCTGGGCGGTCGGTAACAGCGGCACCATCGTGACCACCGTCACCGGGGGCGCGACGTGGTTGCCGCAGGCTTCTGGCGCTGGTAACGCCGTGTTCAACGATGTCGACTTCGTCGACAGCTCGAACGGGGTGGCGGTCGGCAACAGCGGCACCATCGTCGCCACCTCCACCGGTGGCGTCACCTGGTCCACCCAGACCTCCGGCACGAACGCAAATCTCGCCAGCGTCACCTTGAGCGACGCCAACGACGGCTGGGTCGTGGGCACCGGCGGCACCGTCCTGCACGCGGTCAACGCCGGGAGCGA
>JBHEMA010000223.1:0-5674 GCA_046262795.1 Candidatus Dormibacteria bacterium
CGAGCTCGACGAGTCGATCGAGTACAGCGTGCGGATCAGCGCCATGCTCCGTGACCTCAAGGCACAGGAGCAGTCGGAAACGCCGCCGGAGGACAGGCCATGACGGTGCCGGCACCTCCGGCGACGTCCCGTGACGAGACCACCGACGCGATCGCGCGGCTCATCGACGACAGCGGCGACATCGGCTGCCTGGCCCACAAGGACGCGGATGCCGACAGCCTTGGCTCGACGCTGGCCTTCGCACTGTCGCTGCGCGAGCGTGGCAAACGGGTGCACGCGATGGCTCCGGCGCCGCTGCCGCGCACGCTCGGCTTCCTGCCCGGCTATGACACGCTCGAGGAGAGCCCCGCACACCTCGACTGCATCTTCACCTTCGACTGCGCCACGCTGGCGCGGTTCGGTGACAAGCGCTCGCTTGTCGAGCGCAGCACACGCGTGGTGAACGTCGACCACCACGCGAGCAGCGAGCGCTTCGGGACGATCAACCTCGTCGATCCGCATGCCAGCGCCACCGGGCAGGTGGTCTATGCGCTGCTCCGCCGCCTCAACCTTCCCGTCACGGCCGAGGTGGCGACGAACCTGTACGCCGCGCTGTTCACCGACACCGGCGGGTTTCGCCACGAGAACACCAACGAACAGGCGCTGCAGCTTGGTGCCGACCTCGTCCGGCTGGGTGCTGACCCGGCGTTCGTCGCGCTCAAGACGTACAAGTCGCGCTCTGTGTCGCGCATCCGGCTCGAGGCACTCGCGGTTGCAGCGCTGCACGAAGACGAAAACGGCAGACTCATCTGGTGTGAGATCACGCGTGGCATGCTCGACGAAGCGGGCGCCGAGATGGACGAGTCAGAGGGTGTCATCGACCTGCTGCAGAGCATCGACAGCATGCGGCTCGCCATCGTGTTCAAGCAGCAGGCGCCGCGACTGACCAAGCTGAGCGTGCGCTCGCGCGACCCGTATGACGCGACGAGCGTGTGCGTTCCCTTCGGCGGTGGCGGTCATCATCGCGCCGCAGGCGCGGAGGTCGGAGAGCCGCTCGACACCACACGCGAGCGAGTGCTCGAAGTCGCTCGCGGTTTGCTGCAGGAGACGTGACCTCCGCCGCGATCGGCTCGGCACCGACTGTGGAGCGACGGGTCGCCGGCATCCTTCCGCTGAACAAGCCCGCGGGGATGACCTCGTTCGATGCGGTGCGTGAGGTTCGTCGCATCCTCGCAGAGCGACGCGTCGGACACGCGGGCACGCTCGATCCCACCGCAATGGGATTGCTTCCCATCTGCGTGGGACGCGCCACGCGGCTCGTCGACTACATGCACGCGCAACCGAAGACGTACCACTGCGTCGTCCGGCTGGGTGAACGCAGCGAGACGCACGACAGAGAGGGGACGATCGCGCCAGGCGGAGACGCGAGCGCGCTGACGGACGCAGACGTGACCCGCACGTTGCGGCTCTTCAAGGGCACGATCATGCAGACGCCGCCGATGCACTCCGCCGTCCGCCACGAGGGCCGTCATCTGTACGAGCTCGCGCGCGAAGGGGTCCACGTAGAGCGCGCCCCGCGTGAGGCGGTGATTCATTCCGCGGAGCTCGTGGCATTTCGACCCGGCGCCGTCGCAGAAGCCGAGATCGTGGTCGTTTGCGGCAAGGGCACGTACATGCGCGTGCTGGCAGCGGACCTCGGCGAGGAGCTCGGCACCGGTGGGTTGCTCGGGTGGCTTTCGCGCACGGCGTACGGGGCACTCCGGCTGGAGGACGCGGTCGACATCGATCACCTCAAGGGACTCGACGATCCGCGGACAGCACTGCTGCCACCGGGCGTCGCAGTCTCGCACCTGACGCGGATCGAGGTCGGTCCGCAGCAGGCGACGCTGCTGCGCCGCGGTCAGGCAGTCTGGCTGCCGCGCACGCAGCAGGACCGCACCGGCGAGTGCGCTGTGTTCGAGCCGAACGGTGATCTCGTCGCGCTCGGCCAGGTGCAGGGCGGCCTGCTGCGACCAACCAAGGTGCTCGGCGCTTGATGGTCGCTCTGCAGCCGACGGTGCACCGGGGTTTCCCGGACCGCAGCGTCGGTCGCGATGTCGCCGTGACCATCGGGGTCTTCGATGGCGTGCATATCGGTCACCAGCGATTGCTCGACCTCACCGCAGACCACGCCGATGGAACCGACAGCGGTGTCCTGGTGACATTCGAGCCGCACCCACGATGCATCGTGGATCCCGGGGGGTGCCCGCCGATGCTCAGCAGCGTCGACGAGCGCGCGGCGCTGGCACTGCAGCGTGGCGTCGGCATGACGGTCGAGCTCGCCTTCACGCGTGAGCTCAGCACGTGGAGCGCGGAACGGTTCTGTGACCGGCTGCGGCAATCGCTGCCGCTGCGCCATCTCGTCATCGGAGCCGGGTTTGCGCTCGGCCACGGTCGCCGCGGCGACGAAGCGTTCCTACGCACGTACGGCGACGCGCACGGTTTCGAGGTCGACGTTGTTTCGCCCGTGATCCTGGGCGATGTCCCGGTGTCATCGGGCGGCGTGCGCACGGCCGTGAGCGAGGGACGCATGGAGGATGCATCGCTCATGCTCGGACGTCCCTACCGCCTGCACGGTACGGTGATTCACGGGGACGGTCGGGGCAGAACGCTTGGCTTTCCCACAGCGAATATCGCCGTGGATCCTCGCCGGTCCATTCCCGCGCACGGTGTCTACGCGACCTGGCTCCACGCGGGTGCACGCTCGGTTCCAGCGGCGACGAGCATCGGCGTGCGGCCGACGTTCGGTTCCGGCGCGCTCACGATCGAGGCGCACGCCATCGACGCAGCCCTCGACCTGTACGGCGCAGACGTGCGACTCGACTTCGTGTGCCGCCTCCGTGAGGAGCGCGCGTTCAGCGATGCCGAGACGCTCGTCGTGCAGATGCGGCGCGACGTCGATGCGGTTCGGGAACTGATGAGCACCAGCGCGCCACCACCACAGACTCCATGAGCGCGCGCGAGACGCTGGTCATTGTCAATCCCACCAGCGCCGGCGGACGGACGGCGCGCGAGTGGTCGCGCACTGCGGCTCGGCTGCGCGCCCACGGCGTCGATTTCGACGTGCACATGACGAAGGCTCCGGACGATGCGACACGAGCCGTGCGCGCAGCGTTGCGTGAAGGTGTCAAGCGCATCGTGTCGGTCGGCGGCGACGGCACGCTCAACGAGGTGGTCAACGGGTTCTTCGACGAGGACGGCACGCTGCTCGGCGGCTCCCCCGTGCTCGCCGTCATTCCGAGCGGTACCGGCGGCGACTTCCGGCGTTCCGCAGGCATCCCGCTCAAGCCCGACGCGTCGGTGCAGCTGCTGACGACCACCAAGCCGCGACGCGTGGATGCCGGCTGTGTGGAGTATGCGGACGGCTCGCGGCGCTACTTCATCAATGTTGCCGGCTGCGGGATCGACGGAGACGTCGTGGCGCGCGTGAATCGCAGCCGGCACAAGGGCGGCGGTCTGCGCGGCAGCGCCGTGTTCTTCTGGCAGTCGCTCGCGGCGGTGATGACGTTCGGCGGACGACGCGTGCGCCTCACCGTCGATGACACGCGGTTCGAGCGGACTGTTTAATCCGTCGTCGTGGCCAACGGCCGCTACTTCGGTGGCGGCATGCGCGTCGCGCCCGACGCGCTGCTCGACGACGGGCTGTTCGACGTCATCGTCGTTAGTGCCATGGGCAGGTTCCGCTCCATCACGTCGATGCCGTCGCTGTACCGGGGCACCCATGTGCGCCGTCGCGGGGTGGAGGTCCATCGGGCGTCGCGCGTCGGTATCGAGCACGTTGATCGGCCGTTGCTCTTCGATGTCGAAGGCGAGCAGATCGGACGCACGCCGGCGACGATCCATTGCGTTCCTGGCGCGATCTCGCTCTGCGCGCCACCGAGCGTTGCTGGCCGCTGATCACCGGCGGCTGATACACTTGCGACCGATAGTGCCAATAGTCAGACCGAAGTCCGAGATCATCGCCGAGCACCGGCGCCACGACACCGACACCGGGTCCGCGGAAGTTCAGGTCGCAGTGTTGAGCGAACGCATCGCCGCACTCACGGAGCACCTGCGCGACCATCCGAAGGACCACGCGTCGCGCCGCGGCCTGCTCAAGCTCGTGGGGCAGCGCCGCCGGCTGCTCAACTACCTCGCCGCCGCGGATGTGGAGCGGTATCGGGCGCTGATCGGCCGCCTTGGTCTGCGCCGATAAGGGTGACGCGACTCTAAGAGCAGATAACCGAGACGGCCGGCACTGAGACGCGGTGCGGCCACAGTCCACCTGGTGAGGTGCGACGTTGTCGCGTCCTGCATGCACACGCATGAGGACGAGGAGGAAGAAACAGGGTTCATGACATACCAACGATTCGAGACACAGTTCGCAGGACGCGCATTGACGGTGGAGACCGGTCACGTGGCCGAACAGGCCAATGGCGCCGCGGTGATCCGCTCCGGCGACACCATGATCCTTGTCACGGCGGTGGCCTCCAAGGCGCCGCGCGAGGGCATCGATTTCTTTCCCTTGACGTGCGACTACGAGGAGAAGCTCTACGCCGCGGGGCGCATTCCGGGGTCGTTCCCACGACGCGAGGGTCGTCCCAGTGAAGCGGCGATTCTCGCGAGCCGGATGATCGACCGGCCGATGCGACCGCTTTTCCCCAAGGATTTCCGCAACGACGTACAGATTGTGGCAACGGTGCTCAGCAGCGGCCAGGAGCAGGATCCGACCACGCTCGCCGTCACCGGAGCTTCGTGCGCGCTGCAGATCAGCGGGATCCCACACCACGGGCCCGTGGGATGCGTCCGCGTCGGAATGATCGACGGCCACATCGTGGTGAATCCGACGCTCACGCAGCTCGCGGAATCGGACCTCGATCTGGTCGTTGCGGGCACGGAGTCGGCGATCATCATGGTCGAGGCCGGCGCCAAGCAGGTGCCCGAGGAGATGATGCTGCAGGCGCTTCGCCTCGCGCACGACGAGATCGGGTCGCTGGTGCGTTTCCAACGCGAGGTGAAAGCCGCCGTAGGCAAGCCCTTGATCGACTACCCCCCTGCAACGGTGCCGGCGGACGTGGTGGACGCGGTGCACGAGCAGGTGGCCGGGCGCATCGGCGACGCAGCACGCAACCCGGACAAGCAGTCGCGCGAGGATGCCATCGACCAGCTTCGTTCAGACACGGTCAGCGCACTCGAGGAGCGTTTCCCCGAAGGACGCGGCGACGTCAACAAGGCGTTCGAGTCCGAGCTCAAGAAGGCGGTGCGCAACGCGATCCTCAATGAGGGGGTTCGCCCCGACGGCCGCCGCAGCGACGAGATCCGGCAGATCACGTGCCAGGTAGGGCTGCTCCCGCGCACACACGGATCCGCGCTGTTCACGCGTGGTCAGACGCAGGCGCTCTCGATCGTCACGCTCGGTTCAGGCCAGGATCAGCAGAAACTGGACGGCCTCGGCCTCGATGAGTTCAAGCGGTTCATGCACCACTACAACTTCCCGCCGTTCTCGGTCGGCGAGGCGAGACCGCTGCGCTCACCCGGACGCCGTGAGATCGGACACGGGGCGCTTGCTGAGCGTGCAGTGCACAACGTCATGCCCGACGACGAGGAATTCCCGTACGTCGTGCGCATCGTCACCGAGATCCTGTCCAGCAACGGATCGACGTCGATGGCGTCGGTC
>JBHEMA010000224.1:0-4448 GCA_046262795.1 Candidatus Dormibacteria bacterium
ATGCTGTGGCCCCACCGACGTCACCACCGACACGTGCGGATGGACGAGATCGCACATTGCCCGAATTTCGCCCGGGCCGTACGCGTCCATCTCGACGATGAAGAGTCGGTGTCCTGTCTCGAGGTCCTCGTTGATCACGCGCGTGACGCCCATCAGTGTGTTGAAACTCTTACGCGTCGGCAGCGCGTCGATCTGTCCCTCGACGAGGTGAGACAGGATGTGCTTGGTGCTCGTCTTGCCGTAGCTGCCGGCGACGGCGACGACCTGGGGATGCACCTGCGCGAGTCGCGCGCGCGCTGCACGCAGGTAGCGCTGCCGCACGAGGCTCTCGACCGGCATGAGGACGATGTCCGATGCAACCAGCACGGTCTGGGCGAACAGCGTCGCAGCGGCGAGGGGCACCACGCACAGAACGCCGGCAACGATCCACTCTCCTGCGGCTAGCAGGAGCGCGACACCGGCGCACACGAGCGCGAGCAGCAACGCCGCCACCGCGAGGATGCGGCGCATGCGTGCGGTGATCACGAGCGCGCGCTTCGGCGGAGTCCACTGCCAAAGGAGTGCTCCCATCACCGAGGCAACAAGCCAGCCGGCCGCAATCAAACCACTCCCGGCATCGGTCGCGGCGCCGATGACGAATGCAACCGCGCTCGCAGCGAACGCGCTGACCACACCGCGGTGCGCGATCCACGCACGCGTCATGCCCCATCGCAGGAACCGCATGCGTTCGTACTCCTCGATTTGCAGCATGCGCGCCGCCACAAACGCGACCGGCACCTGCCGCACTCCAAACGCGAGGGCGGCAAGCGCGATCAGCAGCAACGTCAGCGCCATCACGCCGCCGTGTCGCTGCGCAAGAAGACGTCGACAATGTGGCAGAAGCGTGCCGCCTGCTCGAGGTACGCGTAGTGCGAACCGCCTTCCAGCACGACCAGTCCGGCGTCGGGGATGCGGCGCTCCATGACGCGGGCCTGCTCGATCGGCGTCTCCGTGTCGCGGTCGCCCCACACGAGCAGCGTCGGCGCCTCGATGCGCGCCAGCAGCGGCGCGAGATCTTCGTTGACCAAGCGCACGAGCGTTGCCCGCATGACGCCGCTTGCAGCGCGGTAATCCGCGGAGCCGCGTCGGTCCGCGCGCGCGCGCGCACTCTCACGGAGCGTACGCGGTATCAGCCGGGTGCGCTCGACACGACGCAGCATCTTGTAGCTGCGCACGGCGGCACGATCGCGCACCCGCCGGCGCGGTCGGATTCCCGCGGCCGCCACGAGGACCAGCTTTCCGATGCGCTCGGGGTGCTCGGTCGCCATGACGAGCGCAACCCGACCGCCGTTGGAATGTCCGAGCACGTCGCAGCGCGTGACACCAAGCCGGTCGAGCAGCGCGACGACCCACGAGGAATACTCGTGCACGGACCACGCCTGCAGAGGCGGCGGCGTGCCGCCGAAGCCGGGAAGGTCCGGCACGATCAGCCACCGACCATGCTGCAGCTGGTCGAGCACCGGGGCGAAGAGCTCGGACGACGTGCCCCAGCCGTGCAGCAGCAGCAGCGGCGCTCCGGCTCCCCGCACCATGAGATTCGCCCGCGGCTCTTCGCCGGTGAGCGACGAGGTGATCACCGTTGCCACGCTACGAGCGCGGGGTACCGGTGAGCAGCCAGGTGTCTATCGACGACACCGTTCGCGACTTCACCTCATGGCGCGTCAAGGCGAGGTCGACGAGGGTGCCGACCAGCTCGGGGAAGGAGAGCCCCGCCGGCTCCCATAGATAAAAGGAGAGCGAACCCGGCACCGTGTTGATCTCGTTGACGATGATCTCTTCGCGGTCAGGACGGACGAGGAAATCGACGCGTGCGACCCCTTCTGCACCGATCGCGCTGAATGCGCTTTTGGCGGCCGCCTGCACGAGGTGCGTCATCGTGCCGCTCAGCGGCGCCGGAACGATTCGCTGCGAACCCACCTTACCGCCCGCGTCTGGCGCCTTCGCGCCCTTGCTCAGGTACTTGTCCTCATACGTCAGGAGCCCACTTGCCTTCGGTTGCTCGCACGCAGAGACACGAAGATCGTCGCCGCGCCCGAGCACCGCGCAGTTGATCTCGACGATGTCCTCCTGCGCGGGTTCCACCAGGCACCGGGTGTCATAGGTCAGTGCCAGCTCGATCGCAGCGCGCAGCTGTGTCGCGTCCTCGACACGCGAGACGCCGATGCTGGAGCCGAGACTCATCGGCTTGACGAACAGCGGATACGCGAACCCGCGCTCGACCTCCGTGATGACGGTGTCGCCGTCGTCCCTCCACCGTTCGCGCGCCAGCACGATGTCGTCGACCACGGCCAAACCCGCGGCGCGGAAGGCAGCCTTGGCCAGCCGCTTGTCCATGCTCACGGCAGAGGCTGCGACACCGGAGCCGCAGTAGGCGACGTCGATGAGCTCGAAGAGTCCCTGCAGCGTGCCGTCCTCGCCGTTGCTGCCATGCACGAGCGGCATGGCCACGTCGATGTGGGCGATATCGCGCGTACCGCCGCCCATGAACCCTCGTCGCGGCTCCGCCTCGATGGTCGCGCCACCGACCGTCGGATCACCTCGCAACCGCACGCGCGTGGCGCGCTCGACGAGTCGCGCGACATCACGGAAGGCGTCGAGCGTCCGCAGCTCGTCACCGCTGTACCACGCGCCGGTCTTGGCGATGTACACCGGCACCGCCGTTACGCGATCGCCGGGGAATGCGGCCATTGTCTGCATGGCGGTGATCACGGAGACCTCGTGCTCGACGGAGCGACCGCCGAAAAACACGCCGACGGTGATCACCGCGGCGAACCCGCCACATGCGCCGGCTCCGCGCCGAGAATGACGATCTCACGCTCGAGGTCGACGCCGAAACGATGCAGCACCTCGTCGTGCGCCACGTCCACGAGCGCAAGGACATCGGCGGCGCTCGCGCGGTCGACGTTCAGGATGAAGTTGGCGTGCTTTTCCGCGATCTGCGCGCCACCGATGCGACGACCCTTGAGTCCAGCCGCTTCGATGAGGCGTCCGGCGGCATCACCGGGTGGGTTCTTGAAGACGCTGCCGAGACTGCGCACGCCGTACGGCTGCGACGCCTTGCGGTGCGCCTGGATGGCATCCGTTCGCACGCGCACCACGGCGGGGTCCTCGCTATGCATACGCAGCCGCGCCGACACGACGACGTGGCCCCGCAGCTCGTGCTTGAGTCGAGACTCACGATAAGCGAAGCCGCATGCAGCGTTGTTCAGCCTCAGCTCGGCGCCGCGCGGGCTCAGCACCGTGCAGCTGATGAGCACGTCGCGGATCTCAGTGCCGAAGGCGCCGGCGTTGCCATAGACGCTGGCGCCACATGTTCCGGGGACACCAATACCGAATTCGAGACCGGCGATTCCCTGCTTGGCGCAGTCGAGCGCGGCGCGCGGCATCATGCCGCCTCCGCCGAGTTCGACGGATGTGTCGTCCAGCGTGTGCAACCGCCGGTCGTCATACCGCACCACCAGCCCTCGCACACCCTCATCGAGGATCAATGCGTTGCTGCCCGCGCCCAGCATGGTGAGCGGCGTGCCGCTGTCGTTGCAGCGACGCAGCAACTCGCCAAGGGTCTCCCGATCGCGCACCTTGATGAACCAGTCGGCCGGCCCACCCACGCCGAATTGACTCTGTCGTGCCAGCGATTCTCCGCGAACAACACCTGGGTACGAATCGAGCCAGTCAGACATGCGCGCCTGCCTGCGACAGCGCACCAAGAAGGCGTGGTGCGAGCTTGTCAAACCCGCCCAGCGAGAGGACGACGATCACGTCACCGTCACGCGCCAGGCGAGCGAGCACAGCGATCGCTTCGTCGCTCGACGCGACGACGTGCACATCGTGAGTCGGTGCGACGCGCGCGGCCACCTCTTCGCTGCTCACGCTGCGAGGCTGGCCGCGCTCACGCGCCTCTTCGATCGGGCCGATCACGGCGACGTCGGCATCGCTAAAGCTGTCGCGATACGACTCGAGCAGCGTCCTCGTCCGCGAGTAAGTGTGCGGGGTGTGGACTGCGAGGAGCCGGCGCGACCCGAACCGCTGACGCGCCGCAGCCAGCGCCGCCGCCACCTCGGTCGGGTGGTGTGCGTAGTCGTCGACGACGGTCACGCCTGCTGCGTCACCGAGCACCTCGAAACGGCGCGCGGGACCGCGGAAATCGGCGCAGGCTTTGATCGCAACATCCTCCGCGGCGCCGGCCTCGACCGCGAGGATCAGCGCCGCGGTTGCATTGGCCGCGTTATGTTTTCCGGGGAAGGTCAGACGGACGCTCGCTGCCGCCGCGCCGTCGCGTTCGATGCCGAAGCGCTGACGGCGCCCGTCGTCAGCTGAGTGGCTGATGTGCCAATCGGCGTCGTCGCTGAATCCGTACGTCACAACGCGACACGGTGCATGCGCACGCAGCGCCAGCGCCTCGGCATCGT
>JBHEMA010000225.1:0-3795 GCA_046262795.1 Candidatus Dormibacteria bacterium
CGGGCGGCGACGATCCGGTCGCGAACCTTGAAGTTGGTGACGTCGCCGAACCGGACTTACGCGCCGGTTGGGCACTGATCCGCTTCGGCGCTGGATCGCTGAATCACCACGACGTCTGGACGCTGCGCAGTGTCTCGGCAACTCCTGTCGTGCCGCCGAACATCCTCGGCAGCGACCTCGCAGGCACCGTCGAACGCTACGAGGGGGACGTCGGTGAACAGGTTCCGGCAATCGGTTCGCGGGTCGTCGTGCACGGTACCGTGGTGTGCACCCGGTGTCCGGCATGTCTCGGTGACGAGGGTGGGATTTGCAGGTTCGCGCGGTTGTTCAGCGAATCACCCGTCGCGGGCACGTTCTCCGAACACGTCGCGGTGCCGGTCGCGAACCTGATAGCGCTTCCGGACTCGGTTTCGTTTGACGATGCGGGATGTTTGCCGACCGCGTACCTCACCGCGTATCACATGCTCTTTCAGCGCGCACAGTTGCGCCCCGGTATGAGCGTCCTGGTGCACGGCGTCACCGGCGGCGTTGCCTCGGCGGTCATCCTGCTCGCGCGTCTCGCCGGCATCACGGTGTTCGCCACGTCGCGCGACGCCGCCAAACGTGCGCTCGCCGCGGAACTGGGTGCGGCCGCCGTGTTTCCACCTGAGCGCGAGACCGCACGTGCGGTGATCGGTCTCACTGCGGGCATGGGCGTCGACGCTGTGATGGAAACCGTGGGCGAGCCGACGTGGGATCTCAGCCTTCGCGCGGTCAAGCCGGGCGGCGTCGTGGTCGTCGCGGGTGCCACCGGGGGCATGAATCCGCCGGCGCAGCTGAATCGCATCTTCTACCGCAACGTCACCATCGCCGGATCATCGATGGGCTCGCGAGCAGAGCTGCGGCGGCTCGTCGAGCTCTGTGCGAATGGCAGGCTGCGTCCGCTGATCGGTGCACGACACACCGTCGAGGATGCCGAAGCCGCGTTCGGCGCCATGGTCGCCGGCGAGCTCCGCGGCAAGATCGTGCTCACGGCCGGCTGACCGCGCGAACGCTCGAGGAGACGCTGTTGTCTGCTGGACGCGGCGCCAGTGCGGTGCTACGGTGTGCGGGCTTCAGCGGCCCGACCGGGGCCGCGGCCGGCAGGGCCTCGTCCGGTAGGTGCAGGGGCGGGGCCCTGTTTGGACCGGCGCAGCAACCGCGCGAAGGTCGGACCGGGCGGCCGGCCCACGGGTTCGCCACGACGGCGCCGTAACTCGATTTCGAGACTGCGTTCGCCCTGCCGCATCGCCCAGCGATGATTGCCGCTGAACGCCGGCCGCAGCATCCATGTGAGGCGTTTGAGCAGCGGTTTCTCCGCGGCAATGCGCCAGTCGTAGAAGGCTTTGACGTATGGACCATCCTGCTTGAAGATCCACGTCCCATTGCCGACGAAGTCGCCTTCGGCGCGCAGTGAGAGCCCGTCGGCGCCGCTGTTGCGCGTCGTGGTGAACCGCCACTGCAGCGTGTAGGGGAGCCAGCCCTTCGTCCAGAGTTCGACGACCCTGCCAACGCCGTCCTCGTCACCGGGTTCGACCAACCGGACATCGAGGTAGACCGAGGGCCACCACCGCACCAGATCGGTGGCGTCGCGCAGCACGTCGGCGACCTCTTCCCGAGTGCCCGGGACACGCCACCGCGTGCGGAAATGATAGTCAGCCGCCACCCCGATATCTTGTGGCTACCCGGCGCCGCCTGTCCAGCATCTTGGGGTTCGGACGCGATTTGCCTCTTTCCCGCGGCCCTCGTCCCGGCTATACTCGGGGTCCAAAGCGTGACCCGCCCTCGACGCGTCTTTGCACTCGATCTAGGAACGACCAAGGTGTGCTGCGCTGCCGCCGACCTCGAGTCCACGGGTCTCCGCGTGCTCGGCGTCGGCGAGGCGGCCTCACGCGGCGTCCGCAAAGGGGCGGTCGTCGAAATCGACCGCGCCGCCGAAGCCGTGGCGGAGGCGGTCGACATGGCGGAGCAGATGGCGGGGCTCCCCATCGATTCCGCGGTCGTCGGCATCGCGGGTGGACACATCACGTCGCAGAACAGCCGCGGCGTCGTCGCCGTCGCTGCGGGACACCGCGAGGTGCGCGACCAAGATGTCAGCCGGGCGATTGAAGCTGCGCGCGCGGTCAGCGTCCCGTCAGAGCGGCGGATCGTGCACGTGTTGCCGCAGCAGTACACGATCGACGGACAAGAGGGAGTGCGCGACGCGATCGGCATGGCGGGAAACCGGCTCGAGGTGGATGCGCACATCGTCACCGGCGCGAACACCGCGATTCAAAACGTGGTCAAGGTCGTGCACAAGGCGGGGCTCGACGTTGACGACATGGTGTTGCAGGTGCTCGCGTCGGCCGAAGCGGTTGTCACCGAGGACGAGATCGAGCGCGGCGTCATCGTCGTCGACGTCGGCGGTGGCACCAGCGATGTCGCCGTCTTCTCGCGCGGCAGCATCGTGCACACCGGTGTGATCCCTGTCGGCGGTAACCACGTGACGTCGGACCTCGCCGTCGGCCTTCGCTGTGATCTCGATACCGCCGAGATGGTGAAGCGCAGCTACGGTCACTGCCTGCAGCTGACCCTGCCGGCCGATGCTGAGGTGACGCTGACGCCGATGGGATACGATGAACCGGTCGGCGTGCCGCAGCGTTTCCTTGCTGAGATCATCGGTCCACGGGCGCGCGAGATGGCGTCGCTCATCGCGGCCGAGGTGGAGCGCGCCGGTCCGGCTGCGCTGTTCCCCGGTGGCGTGGTGCTCACTGGTGGCGGCGCGCTGCTGCGCGGTTTCGCCGAGGTCGTGCAGCAGGAGACCGACATGCCTGCGCGTGTGTCAACGCCGCAGGGTGTTCACGGACTCAACGACGAGATCCGTGGTCCGCATCACGCAACCGTGGTCGGCTTGTTGCGCTGGGGTGCGCGAAGCAATCGCGCGCGCAAGCCGGCGCGCAGCAACGGTCATCACGCCGAAGCTGGGCCCAACGTCGGTCAAAAGTTTGGAAGGTGGTTTCGTGAGCTCTTCTGAGTCGCATCGACGCCCGCGGCCGAGCGAGGACGACGTACGTCCACTACCGCGGACGCTGCGCCAGCGCCACGCCGGCGTGCTTCCGCAGCTGTTTGGCCTCGATCGTCCGGGTGACGCCGTCACCAAAGTTCCTCCCAGGTCAGCACGCAATCCTGCAAACGCCGCATCAACGCCCACGTCCGAGGAGACGCCCATGAACGAGCTGGACCGCACACTTGAGGGAGGCGCCCGCATCCGCGTGATCGGCGTCGGCGGAGGTGGCAGCAACGCCGTCAACCGCATGATCCGAAGCAACCTCAAGGGCGTCGAGTTTCTTGCCGTCAACACCGATCACCAGGCGATGCAGAGCTCGTCCGCGCATCGCAAGATCCGCATCGGCAGCAAGCTGACGCGCGGACTCGGGGCGGGCGGCAACCCCGACGTCGGGCGTGAGGCTGCAGAGGAGTCGCGTGACGAGCTGCACAAGGCGCTCGCCGACAGCGACATGGTGTTCATCACGGCGGGCATGGGCGGTGGCACTGGAACCGGGGCTGCACCGGTGATTGCAGAGATCGCGCACGAGACGGGCGCGCTGACCATCGGCGTCGTGACCAAGCCCTTCAAGTTCGAAGGGCTGCGCCGTCAGAAGGCGGCGGAAGACGGCATCGCCAACCTTCAGAGCAAGGTCGACACGCTGATCACGATTCCCAACTCGCGACTCATGCAGGTGGTGGAGAAGAAGACGTCGCTCCAGGATGCGTTCAAGGTCGCCGACGACGTGCTGC
>JBHEMA010000226.1:0-6249 GCA_046262795.1 Candidatus Dormibacteria bacterium
AGGTCACGCGACTCGAGCGGTTCGGAGGGATATACGAGCTCACCGTGCGGCTGCCGCTGCTCGCGTCGCGAGCGAACCCCGGCCAGTTCGCCCAGATTCGCTGCGGCAGCGGCGTCGAGCCGTTGCTACGCCGCCCGTTCAGTGTCGCGTGGAGCGGGGGCGATGAGTGCGCCTTCGTCTTCGAGGTGGTCGGTTCGGGCACTCGCTTGCTGAGCGCGCTGCATCCCGGCGATCAGCTCGATGTCCTCGGGCCGCTCGGCACGTCCTTCAGCATCGACGCCGAATGCGCACGCGCGGTCATGGTGTCAGGCGGCGTCGGTTGTGCACCGTTTCCATTCCTGGTCGCGCGGCTGGCGGATCGTGTGGCGAACATCACGGTGCTGAGCGGCGCAGCAACCGCGAGCCGGCTCTATCCCGCGGAGCGGTTCGCACGAAACGCCGATGTCCGAGTGTTGCAGGCAACGGACGACGGCAGCGCCGGTCGCGCCGGGTTCGTCACCGAGCTGCTGGACGACGCAGTCGATGCGGGCACCACTGTCTATGCGTGCGGCCCCAACCGCATGCTCGCTGCGGTATGGGAGCGCGTCCGCAGCGGGGCGCCGCGAATCGCCGAGGCGTCGCTCGAGGCACCGATGGGCTGCGGCTACGGCACGTGCCTGGGCTGTGCGCTGCCGCTGCGAAGCACGAACGACGAAATGCGGTGGGCGCTGTGCTGCAGTGACGGTCCGGTGATGCCCATGCGCGACGTCGCCTGGGAAGTCGTGCACGAGATGCCGACGGCTGACGTCGCATGAGCGGTCCCGAGCCGCGAGCGGTTGACCTCACGGTTGATCTCGGCCGTGGTCTGACGCTGCAGAACCCGGTCGGCCTCGCGAGCGGCTGCGCAGGTTACGGATTCGAGCTGGCGCAGCTGATCGACATCGGCCGGGTCGGTGCGCTGTACACGAAGGGAACGACGCGCAAGCCGCGCGCGGGCAACGCGCCACCGCGCGTCGCCGAGACGGCGGGCGGCATGCTCAACAGCATCGGTTTGCAGAACCCGGGCGTGGAATGGGTGCGCGAGCACTACGCGCCGCACTTCGCGCAGTGGCGCACCGCCGTGATCGTCAACGTCGCCGGTGAGGACGCCGCCGATTACGAGCACTGCGCGCAGCGTTTGGAGGATGTCGACGGCATCGCCGGACTCGAGCTCAACATCTCTTGCCCCAACATCGCGCACGGGCTCGACTTCGGGCGCGATCCGTCGGCGGCCGCACGTCTTGTATCCGGCGTGCGCGCAGTCACCGAACGCAACGTGATGGTGAAGCTGAGTCCGAATGTGACAGACATCGCAGCAGTGGCGCGCGCGGTGGAGGACGCCGGCGCCGACGCTGTGTCTGCGGTGAACACCTACGTCGGGATGAAGGTGCACCGGGCATCGGGGCGCCCTGTGCTGCCTCAGGGGACTGGAGGGTTGAGCGGTCCGGCGATCCATCCGCTTGCGCTTGCGGCGGTCGCGGCCGTGCGCAGCGCCGTGCGCATACCGATCGTCGGTGTCGGCGGCATCGTCGATGCCGCATCCGCCGTCGATTTCTTCGTCGCCGGTGCCGACACCGTGCAGATCGGTACGGCGACGTTCGTCGATCCGTCGACGGCAATCACCGTCGTCGACGACCTGACGAACGGCGCCGGCGGCACGCAGTTGCGCCGTCGCGGCGATGTCGCTCACGGCAACAAGGACGTGGCACGGGCCCGTGCTTCCGTTCGAGGGCGATAGATTCGAGCCCATGCTCGTCGGCGCCACCGTCCTCTGCTTCCTCGTGATGCTGGTGCTGGTCACCGACAGGCTGGGCTCCGTGGTGTTTCACGGCGGCGACGAGCGCGCGTTCTACCGCTGCGAGGCGTGCGATCTCCGCTATCCGCGACGGGAGATGCACGACCCGCGGTTGCAGGTGTGTCCGTCCGGTCATCCGGTGGTGCTGGAGCAGGGACGGACCAGTGCCGGCATCGTGGGCATCTTCGTGTGCCTCGGGTTTCTAGCGGTCGCACTCGTGCTCATGGCGACGGGGCTGGTTCCGTGGTGAGCGTCCGCCGCTGAGCTCAGCGGGAGTCGCGGTGGGCGGCCGCGATCGCCTCCATCTCGTCCGCAATGGAGTCGACGCTCGACTGCAGCACACCGCGAATCGATGTGGTGCGAACCGCATCGGCGGCCCAGGACACCGAGCGGCCGCCTGTGACGCCTTCGTCGAGAATCGACTCCAGGCGCGTCGCTGAGCTGTGCAGGCGCTGGCGCACCAGGTGCTGCAAATCCGGCAGCACGTCGCTGACGCGGACCTCGCTGCTGCCGTGCCCTGGCGCGCCGAACGATGTCATTGCCGGTGCCGGTGACTGTCCGAAGAGCTGCGTGATCGGATGGTCCTCGAGGCGCCCCGTGCCCGCGGCCGGTGGCGGCGGCGGGGGCGGAGACAGTGACGCGGCCTCCACCTGCTGCAGTAGGACGCTGGACCGATCGATGTCACGTACGGCACCGGGTGTGCGTAGCCCGAGCGTCGCCGCCAGCACCTCGTCGGCGCGCGCCAGCGTGTCGTCGCGCAGCCGGCCCACCGCACGCACGAGCGTCGCGGCGTCGACCGCATGGAGGCGGTCGAGGCGCGCGACGCTGGCGACGGGGAGGCCGTCGCCCGCGGCGAGCGCAATCGTGCCGGGGCCAACGCTCGTCGGTCTCGTCAAGGGTGCCACGAGCAGCGTGTCGCCTTGCTGATCGGGCGGCTGCAGGACGACCACGGGTTCCTGCCGTGCGGCGTCGCGGCCGAGCAACCAGACCTCGCCGCGATTCGGTCGCGCAGCCGGACGTCCATCGAACCATGGCGTCGCGCCGTTCGTCGAACGCCTCGGCCCCGACGCGCGCCGGCTCACGGCTCGGTCGACCGCAGCCCTGATGTCGCGCACCAGCGCCGTCCACGGTCCCTCGTCCCTGCCCATGCCGGCGATTCATAGCACCGTGACGACCGTCTCTGGGGGCCATTCGCGACCGGCTGCGACCACCGTCCGTGGTTTGTCCGTTCGAAGCTCCGAACCCACCGGTCGCGCCGAACTGTGCGGACCCTTGCCTGGTAATCTGCGTCGTCGGCCGGCGGGCGCAGGTGCCAGTGGAATAGGGGATCTGACACGTGAAACTGAGGACGGTTCGCATCGAGCGGTTCCGCAACTTCGTGGAACGCCAGACGATCGATATCGAGAACGATGTCACCTGCTTCGTCGGCAAGAACGAATCGGGCAAGACGACGATCCTGCAGGCGCTGCATCGGCTCAACCCCGCGAACCTCCAGGACACGCATTTCAACCTCACCACGGAATACCCGCGCTGGCGCCTCTCCCGCGACCGGCGCCAGGAAGACCTCGACAAGTTCAAGCCCGTCGAGGCGGTGTTCACCCTGACTGACGCCGACTACGACGCGTGCGCTCGCTTCCTGCCGGCACGGCCGCCGGCAGGCACCATCTGCACCTGCTCCAAGAGCTATGACAACCGCGGCTTCGTCGGCCTTTCCTGCTCACGCGACCTGGTGTTCCGCACCGCGGCGCAGCTGGCGGGCGTGAGTGACGAGGACACCGAACGTCTCATGCAGGCTGCTGGGCGCGACGCGGCAGCGTCGCTTGCGCGCGATGCGGCCCGCTCGTTCCGCGACGCCGGCGACGCCGCCCGCGCCAAGTCGCTGGCGACGTTCCCCGTGGTGCTCGAGGCCTACGACTACCTCCTCGGTGGAGCGTTGACTCCCGACCAGCGCGCCGGACTCGTGCGGCTGCTGCCGAAGTTCTTCTACTTCAGCGAGTACGAGCTGCTTCCGGGACAGCGCGACCTGCACCTCCTCGCCGAGAAGGCGCAGTCGGGGTCCGCGCTCGATCCCGATGAGGAAAGTGTCATGGCGCTGCTGTCGTACGCCGACGCACGTCCGGAAGACTTCCTCGGTGACAACTACGACCAGCGCAAGGCGGAGCTGCAAGCGTCGGCGCTCGACCTGACGCGCAAGGTGTTCAGCTACTGGACGCAGAATCGCGACCTCGAGGTCGACTTCGATACCGAGCTCGGGGAGGTTGCGACCTATCCCGGCGGCGCGCCCGTGCTGCACCGCATCCTCAAGGTGCTCATGCGCGACAACCGCCACGGCGGCATCGTCACCAACTTTGAATCGCGCTCGGCAGGGTTTCGTTGGTTCTTCTCATTCCTTGCAGCATTCAGCCGCTTCCAGGACTCACGCCACTCGGTGATCGTGCTGCTGGACGAACCGGGCACGAGCCTGCATGGTGAAGCGCAGCAGGATTTCTTGCGCTTCATCATCAGTGAGCTCGGACGCACGCAACAGGTGCTGTACACGACGCATTCGCAGTACATGGTTGATCCCTCACGCTACGAGAAGATCCGCGCTGTCGAGGACATGGCGACCCGGGACAACCCCGACCGCGGTGTCGAGGTGCTGACCGCGGGTGTCACCGCCGACAACGAGACGATCCTGCCGCTGAAGGCCTCGCTTGGCTACAACATCAGCCAGCACCTGTTTCTCGGCGCGGGCCGTAATCTCGTCGTCGAAGGCGGGGCAGAGGTCGTCTACCTACAGCGGCTCTCCAATCACCTCGAAGGCCTCGGGCTGCCGCACCTCGATGCGCGTTTTCGTCTTGTCCCGGTCGGGAGCACGGCGAACATGCCGCCGTTCGTGTCGGTCAACGGACGCACGCTCGAGATCACGCTGCTCCTCGACTCCGACCGCACGGCGCACGATGCGCAGCGCCTCATGCGCCTCGTCGAGGACGGACGGTTGCGCAAGGATGAGCTCGTGGTCGTCGCCGACGTTGTCACCACCGTTCCCAAGCCGGAGCTCGAGGATGTGTTCAGCCCAGGCGACTACCTGCGCCTCTTCAACCTTGCGTTCGAGAAGCGCATCCAGCTCGACCACCTGCCGCAATCAGCGGACCGCATCGTCAAACGCATTGCCGCCGTGTATGGGCCGTTCGATCGCGACCGGCCCGCGGAGGCGTTGACGACGAATATCGACGAGTTCTTCCGCACGGTGGAGAAGGAGACGCTGAACCGCTTCGGCAAGCTGTTCGAGGCGCTCAACAGCACGTTTCCCGACATGACCGTAGACGCCGTCGGAACCCGTGCGGCACGCGAACCGGCCGAGCCGGTGGGCGTCTAGCTCGCCGGCTGTTTCGACCCGTTCTGGTTGGCGGCGAGCCGCACCGGCGAGAGCGCCACGAAGTTGCTCACGAGCTCCGAGGGGTCGATTCCGACCTGCTCGCGCTTGCGCCCGCCCAGCTGAGTGAGCGCCCCCGAGAGCTGGCGCAGCCGCTGGCTGTGCTCGTCCAGATGGCTCTTCGCGCCCATGAGATCGATGCCGGTGAGGATGCCGCTCTTGACATCGAGACGGACGAGAAAGTCGGGGTGAGCGGGGGACTCGTACGTGATCGCCGGTCCGGCATCCGGACGTCGCAGCCGGACGATGTCGGCTTCGCTGTCGTAGGCCACCATCCACGCGTCGCGTGTGAGCGCCCCCGCTTCGATCTGTTCAACCGCGGAACCGAGTCCGGCAGCGTTACCGACGGGCGCGCGGCGTTCGACGTCGGTGACGTCGGTCACCGACCGTTGCCCTGGGGCAGGGCCGAGAAGCGCACTGCGGCCACCTGTCCCTGCGGCAGCGTCACCACCTCGATCGACTCGCTGCGCGACAGCGGCGGTGAGGGCCCCCTGCCGAAGTACGAGCGCCATTCGCGAGTTCCGTGACGTCGCACGCGCGTTGTCAGCGGGTGCGTGATGGTCGCGCGGATCTCCTCCTGGAGGTCGGCGACCTCGGGATGCCCTGGAACGATGCGTCCGTCCCACGCATCCCATGTGCAGAAAATTCGACGCTGCGACGCATCGACCGCCTCGAACGCATGCTTTCCCTGACGCTTTCGGGCCGTGCCGGCACCCATCAGGAGCATGCCGTCAACTATAGCCGTCGCGGTGCGGCCGCCCTGACGGAGGTTTCGCGTCAGCGGTTGCGCGAGCCGAGCGCGAGCGCCTCGTTCGCGAGGTCGTCGAGCGTGCCTTGCGACACGTAGAGCAGCGGCGTGCTGCGGATCGCGGATGCGACCCACTCCAGCGAGCGGTTGTCCGCCGCCGCCTGGTCGAGCATCGACTCGAGCTTCGGCTCGGCGCGGTGCAGGTGATTGAACGCGATGAGCTTGAGGTCGGGCAGCAGCTGCGCGACGCTCGCGCTCGAGCCCGTCAACGCC
>JBHEMA010000227.1:0-5690 GCA_046262795.1 Candidatus Dormibacteria bacterium
CCCTAGAAACGGTCGGTCTGCCACAGGACCGCGTCCTGTGCCGGAAACAGTGACTGCAGGTGATCAGCATCGTCGCGGTCGTCAAGATCCGGCCCCAACCCACCGCAGCCGTACAGCAGCAGCCGTGCACGTCGCTGCGAGTCCAGGGCATCGGTGGCGTCGATGCGCGCCTGCATCGTCGCATCACCACTGTCCGTGAGCAGCGACGGCGAGCAGATCCGCAGCATGAGCTGCGACGCCGGACGCTCCACGATCTCGTCCGCGTGGATCGCCGAGCGAAGCGTCGGTGGCAGCGTGACCCGCAGGTTGGTGGCACCGGATGACGACGCCGCCAGCAGCGCGCGCGTGGCCTGCACATCACCGGGCATCGCTCCCACCTCGAGCACGTCGGTGCCCTCGCCGTAGAGGCGCACGCGCACGTGAGCGCGCACCGCACCGTGGTCATCGCGCACGATGCGGAAGCCCGCAACGTCCTCGTGCACCCAGGCACGCTGGGCGAACCACTGTGCGCGATCGCGTGGCTCGGTCCCGCTGCGGTGCGCATCGGCGTTGTGCAGCAGCTCCAGGGCATCGTCGATGTCGTCATCCGTTCCGTGCTCTACGTCGATTGCGCCGTCACGCGTGTCGCGCTCGGTATCGCCGGCATAGCGAATCACGACGATGTCCTGCGGCACCTCGATCCATCCGTGCGCTTCATACAGGCTGGGAGCATGCGTCCACAGCAACGAGATCGCGTAACAGCAGTCAAGGTGCTCGCACACACGCTCGAGCAGCGCGCGCGCGACGCCGCGGCCACGCGCGTCACGCGCCGTCACAACGTTGCCGACGCCGCCCATGGGGACGATGTTGTCGTACAACCGTATGCTGCGGTCGTAGATCCGCAGGTGCGCAAGCAGCCGCGCGCCCTCCTCCGCAACCCATGAATGCTCGGGCCGGTAGGTCGGATCGCCGAGATAGAACGGCTCGAAAGCTTCGCGCGGCAGCTCGTAGTGCGTCAGCAGGTCGAGGATGGGATCGACGTCGGCCGCGGTCGCCTGACGAACCGTGACGCGATCGCGCAACCGCTCAGGCCGACGCCGCAAGCGGGATCACATCGCCCATTTCGACCGCAGGCGGCGGGCTCCCGAGACACTCCGCGTACACGTGCTCGAGCGCGTTCACCATGCGTGCAGCGGAGAATTCCCGACGCACTCGCCGCCGCGCGCGCCGGGTCAGCCGAAGTCGCAAGAGCCGGTGTTCGAGCACCCGGCGGATCTGCTCCGCAAGCGCTTCGTCATCTTCGGGCGGCACGAGCAGCGCTTCGTGCTGGTGCTTCACCTGTTCCGGGATCCCGCCGACGTTGCTCGCCACGATCGGTGTGCCTGCCGCCATGGCCTCGAGCACGACGAGTGGCGTCCCCTCGCTGCGCGACGGTACGCACAGCACGTCGAGCCGCTGGATCGTCGACACGGCTTCCGCGCGCGGGCCCAGGAAGCCCACTGTCGAGCGGATGCCGAGCTCGTCGGCCAGCTCTTGCAGCGCGCCGCGCTCCGGTCCGTCGCCGACGACGACGAAGCACATGCGGGGACGGACCTGCGTCAGGCGCGCAGCAGCGCGCAGAAAGACGTCGACGCCCTTCTCCGGGAGCAGGCGCGCAACGACACCGACCATGTTGCGGCACGGCAAGTGCCGGCTCAGCGCGCTTCGCGGCACGGCGCCGAAGTTGAGGCCGTTGCGGATGACGTGGATGCGCTCCGTGTCGACGCCGGTCGCGGCACCGAGACGCTGCGCGATGGCTTCTGAGACCGTGATGATTGCCGTGGACTGTGCGTAGACATCGCCGATGTCGGACCATGCGACGGCGTCGCGCCATGTCGCCTCGCTGTGCTCGGTGACGACCAGCGGGACGCCGATCGTTTTGCTCAGGTCTGCCGCCGCGATGGCGCTCGCATGCATGTGCGCGTGAATGATGTCCGGCTCCAGCCGCGCCCCGAGATTGCGCAGCCAGTCGCGGTAGCCACGGTCCGAGCTGCGCTTCACCAACCGGTCGCCAAGGACGTGCACCTCGACGCCGTCCTCGCGGACGGCGTCCGCGAGCATGCCCGCCGTCGAGCACGCCACGGCGACGTCGTGGCCGCGCGCGCGCAGCGCGGTCGCGACGCCGACGACATGTCGCTCCGCGCCTCCCATCTCGAGCGAGTCGCACACGAGGAGGATGCGCCTTGCCTTCCGTGACCGACCCATCGCTGCTCCTCGGTTTAGGTAGTGACAATGTGATCTTATCGTAGTGTCCTGGTGTAAGAAAACTGATATTGAGCGGTGACGATTGCATGACCATCGCGAGGCACCGCAGGGGAGGTGATTGTGCCGGACGAGCGGTCCGCCACGATGATCACCCCAGGAGCAGGCGCTTCCAAGCGTCAGCCAGCCAGTGTTCGAAGCGATCGAGCGACCAGCCACGCTCGACCAGTAGCAACCGATAAAACTCAGGTGCGTTGAGCGACCAGAGGACATCGCCGGCCTCATCGACGCTGAGGCCCGCTCGCAGCGCGCCTGTGTCCGCGAGATGACCGGCCAGATCGCGCATGCGGCGCGCACGCCGGCGCGACAGGTCGCGCCAGACCGAACCGACGTCGGGATGCCCGGCGGACGCCTCACGTGCGACCTCGACGAGGGGTGCGAACCGCGGCGCGATATCGCGGATCGCGCGCGCATAGATGTCGAGCTTCCGCGCTGCGTCCGGTTCCGCCTGGATGCGCCGCACATAGTCGCGCTCTTCGGAGGGCACGGCGTCGTCGGTTCCGGAGATGGCGGTTTCGAGCAGGAGACGGAAGAGCTCAGGTTTGCGTCCGACCGACGCGTACACGGTGTCGAGCGCTACACCCGCGTCGTCCGAGATCGTCTGCATGCTCGTCGCGGCGTAACCCTGTTTCAGGAATCGACGGCGCGCGGCCTCGAGCACGCGGCGCCTCGTCTCCACCGCGGCCTGTTGCCTCCGTGACGCGTCGTAGCGGCGTCGCTTGACACCGGTGGCCATCGGCCGCTAGTGTACCGACATTCATCCGAATGTGATTCGGGTCAATTTATGATCTGGAGGTTCGCATGAGCGTGGACGAGGCTGCCGCGGTAACGGCAGGACGCGGATTCGTGCGCGCTCCTGACGAGGGCATGGCGCTCTGGTCGATGGGAATGCTCATGACTGTGAAGGCGTCCGCCGCCGACACCGACTCCGTCGTCAGCTGCATAGAGGTGCAGCTACCCCCCGGCGCGGCGCCGCCACTCCACGTGCACCATCGCGAGGCGGAGCTCAACTACCTGCTCGACGGCACCATGCGGTTTCAGTGCGGTGAGGACGTCTACGAAGCCCAGCCGGGAGCCTTTGTCTTTGTGCCGCGTGCCGTGCCGCACGCCTTCAAAGCGGGTCCCGACGGCGCGCGCATGCTCGCGATGACCGCACCGGGCGGAATCGAGCGGCTCTACGACGCGGTCGGTGAACCCGCCGCGGAGCGTCGCTTGCCGGGCACGCCGCCGAATGTGCAGGGTTGGCTCGAGCACGCGGGCCGATTCGGCATCGAGATCGTCGGGCCACCGGTGTCATGAACCAGGCTACGAGCGCCAGCGACAGCACGAAGTCCAACGAGGGGGCTTTTCGAAGATTCGTCGACGAGGTGTTCAGCGCTGGCGACGTCGCTCGGATCGACGAGCTGATCGCCGCGGATTTCACCGACCACCAGTCGAGCATCCGTCCCGCGAATCGGGACGGCGTCAAGGCGGCGATCACCTTCCTGCATCGGCTGGCGCCCGACTTCAGCCTGAAGATCGACGAGTGCTGCACCTGCGGCGACCTCGTCTGGGCTCGCGGCACGGGGCGCGGAACCCACACGGGCCCCGGCCTCGGTGAGCCGACCGGTCGCAGCTGGGAGATCACGGTAATGGACGTCTGCCGCTATCGCGACGGGGTCATGGTCGAGCACTGGGGCGTTCCTGATCGTTTTGCCCAGATGGAGCAGCTCGGCCTCCTTCCCCACCGCTGACACGTCCTCCGCCTATACTGAACCAAATGGTTCAGTGTCCGGCCGAGCCGCCGCACCTTAACGCGGTCTTTGGAGCGCTCGCCGACCCGACACGCCGCGCGATCGTCACGCGCCTCGCCGGTGGCGAGCTGACCGTCTCCGAGCTGGCTCGGCCGTTTCAGGTGTCGCTGCCGGCGGTGACGAAGCACCTGCGCGTGCTGGAGCGTGCCGGCATGCTCGAGCACCACAAGCAGGGACGCGTTCGCCGCTGCCGGCTGGTCGCCGCACCGATGCAGACGGCCGACGACTGGCTCGCGCGCTATCGCATCTTTTGGGATCGACGACTGGAATCATTTGCGAGACATCTGGAGACGGAGGAGGCACGATGACTGCAACCGACGACACCGCGGTCACGCTGAGGCGTGTGATCGACGCGCCGCGTGCGCGGGTGTTCGACGCGTGGACGGCGCCGGACGAGGTGCGACGCTGGTGGGGGCCCGGAGAGTTCACCTGTCCTGAGGCCAACATCGACCTGCGCGAGGGCGGTGCGTACCGATTGGTCATGCGCACGCCGGGCGGCGGTGACCTGATCGTCACCGGCAACTACCGTGAGGTGCGACGACCGGAGCGGCTCGTCTACACGTGGCGCTGGACGGCGGGTGAACCCGCTGGTGGTTCAGAGTCCGTCGTCACTGTGGAGTTTCATGAGCTCGGTGAGCGGACGGAGATCGTGCTCTCTCACACCCGGTTCGCCGCGGGCGAGGACACATCCCCGTATCGCATGGGGTGGGAAGGCGGGTTCGACAAGCTCGACCGCGTCCTGACAGGGAGAGCACTTCATGCCTGAGGCCTCGAACAGCGTCGTCATCGACAGACCGGTCGCCGACGTCTTCGTCTTTCTCGGCAACGCCGAGAACGACCGTCGCTGGCGTTCCGGAGTCGTCGAGCTCCAGCGCGTCTCAGGTGAGGGCGTCGGGACGCGGTATCACCAGGTCGTCTCCGGTCCGGGTGGACGCAAAGTCAACGCCGACATCGAGATCATCGAGTTCACGCCCAACTCGCGCATCGCGTTTCGCACGACAACAGGGCCGGTGCGACCGGAGGGCAGCTATGACCTCTCGCCCCAGGATGGCGGCACCAAGGTCACCTTCAAGCTCTCGGCGACGGTCGGCGGCCTGAAGTCGCTTTTTATGGGATCGATGGTCCAGAAGACGATGAACAACGAGGTCGCCGCGCTCAGCGAGCTGAAGCGCGTCCTGGAGTCGTCCACCTTGTGACGACTTACTCGCGGTCACGATTTATGACACGTCTCACGGCATGCAGACGGTCATCGCTGACAACACGACTCATCTGACCGGCTCGATGACCGCCAGCCCCGCCAATGGGTTCGCGCACGCGTGATCTAGGCAGCGCACTCGTACAACATCGCGTTCTCGGACGAGATGGGACACTTCCAGACGTGCAATGGCACGCCGCCACCGGCAACGCCGTTCGGGCTCGACGGCATCTCATATCTGCCGGTGTGGCCGGCCGGCAACACGACGCTGCATCCGACGTCGTTCCAGTTCAGCAGCCCGCTGACCGGCCCGAAGTTCAACCAGCAATACAACCATCCCGGGATCTCCGTCGACCTACCCGACATCGAATCGCAGTCTGGGAACCAGAACTGCAACCGGACCACCGGCGCGGGGTGCACGC
>JBHEMA010000228.1:0-4311 GCA_046262795.1 Candidatus Dormibacteria bacterium
GAGCGCCCCTGTGGCGCAGGTGCATCGGCGTGTCCGCGAGCTCGAGGCCGCCTATGGCGCGGCCGGTCTCCTGCTCAACAGCATGGACCCGGCGGAGGCATCGCTCACCATCGTGCGGCTGCTTGCCGAAGCGCTGCACGCGCCACGGGCGCGCTTCTACCGGTGGCAGGGACGGCAGGCCGTGCTCACCGCGGTATGCAGTGAGGGATCGGCCTCGTCCGTCAATGGTCAGTCACCGCGCCGCGATCGCCTGACGCCACCATCGGCATCGCGAGCGGCGCTTGCCAGCTTCGTCGACGAACGGTCGGGCAACCTCGTCGTTCCTCTGCACGCGGGTGGTGTAGCCATGGGAGTGGTGATCATCGAGCGGTCCTCCGCGCACCGGTTCGAGCACGACGACATCGGGCTCGTGGACCGGATCGGCGCGCTGGCGGGCGGAGCGTTGCGCAACGCACAGCAGCTCGAGGAGGTCGAGCGCCGAGCCGACCAGCTCCGCGAGCTCGAGCATTTGAAGAGCGAGTTTCTCAACCTCGCGTCGCATGAGCTGCGCGGACCGCTGACCGTGCTCATGGGCTATTTCTCGCTGCTCGAGGACGGCGCCTTCGGTGCGGTGCCGGAGGCGTTCATGACGACCATGCCGATGGTCAACGCGCGTCTCAGTGAGATGGAGTCGCTCATCAACGCGATGCTCGAGACGTCACGCATCGACGACGGACGGTTGCAGCTCGATCTCAGCACCGCGGATCTGCGCGAGATCGTCGATGACGCCGTCCGTCGCTGTGAGATCTTCGTCCACCCGGGACAGCGCCTCGGACTGCGTTGCCCCGATGAACCGGTTCCGGTGCGCGTGGACCGCGAGCGCATGCTCACCGTCATGTCCAACCTCGTGCACAACGCGATCAAGTACTCGGTCGATCACACCGACGTGCACTGTGGGCTGCACATCGACGGCGGGCGCGCTGCGGTGCTCGTGCGCGACAGCGGCATCGGCATCGATCCGCAGGACATGGGCAGGCTGTTCACGAGATTCGGTCGCATCCGAAGCAACCCCCAGGTACGCAGCGTGCCCGGAACCGGGCTCGGTCTCTACCTCTCGCGTGAGCTGACGCGAGCGCACGGCGGCGAGATCCTCGTCGAGTCAAAGCCGGGCGAGGGCAGCACCTTCACCGTTGTGCTGCCGCTTGCGACGTAGCGAACGGCGAAGCTAGGCGACCCTTCTGTACGCGCGCACGGCGAGCGGCAGGAACACGATGAGAATGCCGGCGAGCCACGCCAGGCTCTGCCACAGCTGCGCTTCCAACGGCGGCCCGAGCGCCAGCGCTCGCATGGTGTTGATGACGAGCGTCACCGGCTGGTTGTTGGCGAACCCCTGCAGCCACGACGGCATCGACGACACCTGCACGAACGCGGAGCTGACGAACGTCAGCGGGAACAGCCAGATGAGGCCGAACGCCTGCACCGACTCCTCATCGCGAATTGCGAGTCCGATGTATGCCGCGACGCACGCGAGCGTGACGCCGAACAGCTCGGCCAGCAGCACCATGCCGATGGCGCTCGGCACTCCGTTCTGGAACCGGAAGCCGACCGCGTACCCGACGCCCACGATCACGAGGATCGTGACCAGCATGCGGATCGCATCCGCCCCCAGACGGCCGATGAGAAACGAGGAACGCGCCATCGGCAGTGAACGCAGCCTGTCGACGACTCCCTGCTTTGCCTCCTGCGCCAGCGCGATCGCGGTGGCGAACGTCGCGAACGCGGCCGTCTGTCCCGTGATGCCGGGCATCAGATAGCTGACGTACCCGCCCGGCACCTGCACCTGGATCGCGCCGCCGAACACGTAGCGGAACAGCAGCACGAAGATGACCGGCTGGACGATCGTGAACACGATGTACGCGGGTACTCGCAGCCACACCAGGAGGTTGCGCCGCATCATCACGAACGAGTCGCTGATCCCCCAGCGCAGCAGCTGCAGCGAGCTGGGGCGCGCTGCGTCGACCATCACCGCCATACGTTCACCCTGCCGCCGGTCCCGGCCTGCCACGCCCACGGCGTCGCGCGGAGCCGTCCTCGCTCGCGGCGGTGCGTCCGGTCACGGCGAGGAACACGTCGTCGAGTGACGGCCGTCGCACCGCGAGGGCATCGGTGACGACGTGTGCCGAGTCGAGCAGTCGTACTGCGTCGAGGAGCGATTGCGATCCGCTGCTGCCGACGCGCACGCTGATCTGGCGTGTGTGGTTGTCGACACGCGGCTCGCCGTCGGTGAGAGCGGCGACCGCCCGCACCGCATCCTCGATCTGATGACGCTCGACGACGGTGAACTCGAGCACGTCACCGCCGACGCGGTCTTTCAGCTGATCCGAGGTCCCCTCGGCGATGACCTGCCCGTGGTCGACCACGATGATGTTGTCGGCGAGCTCGTCCGCCTCATCCATGTACTGCGTCGTGAGCATGATGGTGGTGCCGCGCGAGGCGAGCTCATGGATGACGTCCCACATGCCGAGGCGCGCCGGCGGGTCGAGGCCGGTGGTGGGTTCGTCGAGGAACAGCACCGACGGGTCGCCCATCAGGCTCGCGGCGAGATCGAGGCGCCGCTGCATTCCGCCGGAATAGGTCTTCGCCGGGCGTTCGGCGGCGTCGACCAGCCCGAAGCGCTCGAGCAGCTCTGACGCTCGCGTCGCGACGTCCGCGCGTCCCAGGTGCCGCAGGCGTCCCATCCTCACCAGGTTCTCGCGACCGGTGAGCTCGAGCTGGATCGCGGTTTGCTGCCCCGCCAGCGCGATCAGGCGGCGCACCGTCGCCGCGTCGTGCACGACGTCGTGGCCTTCGATACGCGCAGTGCCCGCGTCGGGACGCAGCAGGGTCGTGAGCACGCGAACCGCCGTCGTCTTGCCCGCTCCGTTGGGGCCCAGCACTCCGAGCACCGTGCCGCGCGGAACAGAGAGAACGATGCCTCGCAGCGCGTGCACGTCGCCGAACGATTTGTGCAGCTGCTCGACGGCGATCGCGGGTGTCGCGTCGCTCATGGCGTGCTCGCGATGTCGGTGAGCATGCGTGCACCGAGCTCGCGATCGCCGCTGATGTCGACGCGGTCGCGCGCATCCGGATCGTCCGCACGTCCGCAGGCGAGCACGGTGAGGGTCGACAGGTCCATACGCAGCGACACATCTGGACGTTCGGGCGCCTCGGTGACGGCGCGACCCCTGTCGCCGTCGAAGACGAGTCCACGGCGCGCTGCGCCCGGGCCCGTGATCTCAACGAGCACGCTGGTCCCTGCCGCGGGTGCGTGCAGGTCGTGGATGCGACGCGCGGCGCCGCGAAGCATGAGCTCGCGCGAATGCGCGGCTGCGGGACCGTCGCAGTCACCAGGACGGTGGAGCGCGCGGCGGGCATCCTGGTCGTGCGACCACAGGTCGAAGATGCGGATGGTCAGCTGGTTGCGCAGCTTCGACGTTCCGAGAAATCCCGGGACGTCGCCGTCGAGGTCGGCGTCCGTGATGGCGTCGAGCGTCGCCAGCCGCAGCGGAATCAGCTCGCGCAGTTCGGCGAGGACGTCATCGATGGGACGTGCCCGTCGCATGTCGACGCCGATCTCCATGAAGTGCCCCGCCGGATTACGGACGTGGGGCGGCTCAGCGTCGATGGTGTGATCGCCTCGCGGGCGGCCAGAGAGAATCGACTCCAGGTCGGCGACGTGTGCGAAGAGGTCTCGCACCGCCCATCCGGGGCACCCGGTGGGCACGTCCCACTGGTCGTCGCCGACCTCACGGCTCACGCGCTCGATGTCGAGCAATGTGTCGCGATAGCCCGCGCGAAAACCGTCCGCAGTGCTCAGCAGCCCCTCGCTCATCCGTCGGCAAGGGTAGCGGCTTGCGGAACAATCGCAGCGGCAGCATGTCGAGCGCGATCACCGCAACCAACTCGGCGGGGTTTGCCGCGCCCGCGGGACTGACCGCGGTGCCGGTTGTCCTCGCGCCGCGTCAGGGGCGGCTCGACGTGCTGCTGGTGCCGCGCGCCGAGCCACCGTTCGCGGGTCGCTGGGCGCTGCCCGGCGGCTTCATGTCGTCGACCGAGCGACCGGAGGAGACGGCGCAGCGCAAGCTGACGGAGAAGACCGGTGTCGGGGCGGTGTACCTGGAACAACTGCAGACATATGCCGAACCGGAACATGACGCGCGCGGGTGGATCCCGACGATCGCTTATCTGGCGCTGATCGACGCAGCCGTGCTCCGCGAGGACTCGAACGCGCGCTGGGTGCCGGTAGACGATCTGCCGGATCTGGCCTTCGACCAGGCGCGCATCGTGCGCGAC
>JBHEMA010000229.1:0-4142 GCA_046262795.1 Candidatus Dormibacteria bacterium
GTATAACGATGCCCATGACCGCCGCCGATAGACGGAGATCCGCCACCGCAACGTAGCCGACGCCGACGAGCAGCAGCACGAAGAGCGCGCGCGCGGCGGGCGCCTCGACCACTACACGCGCTGCTGCCTCGCGTGTCGTCATGCCGCGTGCTCCTCCGGCCGCGACGCGACGGAGACGCGGTTGGCGAACCGCCCGCGCCAGATCTCCTGCAGCGCGAGCGTCACGAAGGCGCGGTTGTTCACCAGGTAGCGCTTCCACAGCCGACAGGGCTCGCTCGCCAGGCGGAACAGCCACTCGAGCTCGCTGTGCTGCATCCAGATCGGCGCCGGCCGCTTGAGCCCCGCGTGAAAGTCGAACGCCGCGCCGACACCAATCATCACGGGCGCGCTGATCCGGCCGACGTGCGCGGCCATCCAGTACTCCTGCTTCGGGGTGCTCAGGCCGACCCAGACGATCTCGGGCGATGCCGCATTGATCCTCGAGACGACTTCCTCGTCTTCGTCCCGCGTCAGCGGCCGGAAGAGTGGCGTATAAGTGCCCGCCACCACGAGGCCGGGGAACTTCTGCTGCAGCTTGTGCGCGAGCAGATCCGTGACCCCGTCCTTGCCGCCGTAGAAGAAATGACGGTAGCCGGTCGTCAGCGAGCGCTGACACGCCGCCAGCAGCAGGTCGGGACCGCAGACGCGGGTCACGTTCCGGGATCCCGCCGCGCGCGACCACCAGACGAGCGGCATCCCATCGGGCGTCACCAGGCCCGCGTCGTTGTGAATGTCGCGCAGCCGCTCGTCTCGACGGCTCTCCATCACCCCGTGCACGCCGGTGACGCAGACGTAGCTGCGGGCGTCTTCGGTGATCCAGCGGTCGAGTACGTCGAGCGTCGTGTCCATGCTGACCGCGCTCACCTTCACGCCGAGCACGTCCACGCGCTGGATGTCAATTGCGTCGGTCTTACGCCACAGCATCGGTATCTCCACTTCAAACCGCTCGGCGACCTGCGTTCGATCCACGCGTAGGTGCGCGCGATCCCTTCCTCGACGAAATCTCGTTCTGCGACCTAGGCGCCGGAGCACAGAAATTACCCGAACCTCTGCTCCGGAATCGGTCCCTCGTAGCACGGCGCGAACTTCGCTCCTATCAGTTGGGCACTGATCATGATTAGATACAGTGGGTTCAGTAAGACGTAGCGTTTCCACAGCCGCCGCGGCTCGCGCACAAGGCGAAAGAACCATTCGAGACCAGCGACCTGGAGGAAACGGGGTGCCTGTTGCAACAGGCCCGCCTCGAAGGGAAACGCTGCCCCGACGGCGATAACCGGTATGCCAAGCGACCGGCTGTTTTCATAGACCCACACTTCCTGCCGCGGGCATCCGAGACCGACGAACACAACAGACGCTCCTGAGGCCCGGATGCGTTCGAGCATCGCCTCTCGCTCCTCGGTGTCGAGCTGCCGGAATCGTGATGGTTCGGAGCCGGCAATCAGCAGCGCCGGCATACGCCGGCGCAACGACGACACCATCCGCGCCAGCGTCTCGGCTGTGCTGCCATACAAAAATATGGGTAGCCCTCGGTCTGCCGCTTCACGACATACCCTGAGCATCAACTCTCGCCCACACACGCGGTCAGGTAGCTTGACGCCGTGAAGCCAGCGTAGCGCCCACCTCACCGGCTGGCCATCGGGGACGAGCAGGTCGAATGCATTCAACCGGGACCGTTGCACTGGGTCGAGCGCTCCGGTCATGACGCCATGTACCGCGAGCGCTGAAACAGCGCACGGTTGCCGTGCTTCTGCGTTGCGGATAATCGTTGCCACGGCGCTTTCATACGTGGCAACGGACACACCGATGCCGAGAATGCTACGCCGCTCTGTCGACATCGGCCCCGCTCCAGCGTTCGATTCCGAATTCAAAGATTTCCCGCAGAATGGCCGGCACATCTCGCTTGAGCGTCCATTGCGGATAGTGGCGACGGAATTTTGAGGTGTCACTGATCCACCAGATGGGGTCGCCAACGCGATTCTGTTCGGCGTAGTTCCATTGAAGTTCACGCCCGGCGACCTGCTGCGCCAAATCAACGGCTTCGAGCATCGAACAGTTGCTGAAGCGGCCGCCTCCCATGTTGTACGCCTGTCCGCTGTTAGGCGACTTGAAGAACTCCCAAAAGGCGGCAATGAGATCTGCTGAATGAATGTTGTCGCGAACCTGCTTGCCCTTGTATCCGAAGACCGTGTACGGCGCACCCGTCACGACACACTTCATCAGGTATGCAAGGAAGCCATGCAGCTGCGTGCCGGCATGACGGGGTCCGGTGAGGCAGCCTCCGCGGAACACGCCCGTTTTCATGCCGAAGTAGCGGCCATACTCCTGCACCATGATGTCGGCGGCGACTTTCGAAGCCCCGAACACGCTGTGCAGCGAGTTGTCGATCGACAACTCCTCTGGAATACCGTTCTCGTACGGATGCCCTTCCGCTATTTCCCATCGCAGTTCGCGTTCGACCAGCGGAAGGCGGTTTGGCGCATCGCCATAGACCTTGTTTGTCGACGTAAAAATGAAGACAGCCTCAGGGCAGTGATGCCGCGTTGCTTCGAGCAGGGCAAGCGTTCCCCCAGCGTTGACGGAAAAATCGGTCATCGGATCGTTCGCCGCCCAGTCGTGCGATGGCTGGGCAGCGGTGTGAATAACGAGAGACACGGCGCTGCCGTACTTGCGGAACACCGACTTGACGACGTCGATATCCCGGATGTCACAGGAAACATGCGTGTACTGGGTGCCCAGAGTCGCCCGCAGGTCGCTGACGTTCCAGGCGGTCGATGCCTCTGGGCCAAAGAAAGTAGCGCGCATGTCATTGTCGATGCCGACAATGTCGAACCCGAAAGCAGCAAAGGCCCGAGCGGCTTCGGATCCAATGAGCCCTCCCGAACCGGTGACAATGGCGACGGACATGATTCCTCCTAGCTCGCTCCCGTTCCGCGAAGGACGGCGGGAATGGTGCGCGCCAGAATCGTGACGTCCAGCGCGAGCGACCAGTTGTCGATGTAGTGCAGGTCCAGCGTGATCCACTTGTCGAAGTCCAGATTGCTGCGGCCGCTCACCTGCCACAGACCGGTCATGCCGGGACGGACGCTGAAGCGGCGCATGTCCGCCGCCCTCGTGAACAGCGCCACGTCGCGCAGGGCCATCGGCCGAGGACCGACGAGCGACATGTCTCCACGCAGCACGTTGATGAGCTGCGGGAGCTCGTCAATCGAGGTGCGGCGGATGATGCGGCCGAGCGGCGTGATGCGCGGGTCGCGCGCAATCTTGAAGAGCGGTCCCTTCGCCTCGTTCAACGCCTCGAGCGACGCCTGCAGCCTGTCGGCATTGAGCACCATGGAGCGGAACTTCAGCATCCGGAACTTGCGGCGGTTCAGGCCGTAGCGCTCCTGCGCGAAGAGCACCGGGCCGCGGTCCTGTAACTTGATCGCTGCGGCGACCGCCAGCATCAGCGGGCCGAGCGCGATCAGCCCGCACAGCGAGCCGGCGATGTCGACCGCTCGCTTGATGGCGATGCCAGGGCCGTCCTCAGTAACCACGCGAAGCTCGACGCGCGAGGTCGGCACGACCAGATGTGGACGCGCCAGCGAGACGTCGAAGATGTCGGCGCGATACATCAGCTTCACGCCGACGCGCTCGCAGACCCGGATGGTGTCCTGGATGGCGGCGTACTGCGATCGCACCGGCAGGGCGACGTGCACTTCGTCGACGTGCTCGCCCGCAAGAATCCGCTCGAGATCCTCGAGCTGGCCGAGCGTGCGGCGCGCGACGAACGGGCTGGCCGGCTCCGCGGTGTCGACCAAGCCGAGCACCTGATAGCACGTCAGCGGATCGGCCGCCATGTCGCGGCACAGCCGCAGCGCGCGCGCGCCCGATCCCACGATCACGACGCGGCGGCAGTGCGAGCGCGCAAGCCGGGCGCGGGCCCCACGCGCGACGAGCGTGAGCCCGGTGGCGACGACCCAGAACTGGCCGACGTCCTCGTGCTGAATGACGGCGATGCCTGCCTTCTGCAGCAGCACCACGACGCCGGCAAGCGCGGTCACCGCCGCAACGGCGCGGTACGCTTCACCGCGCCACTGGCGAATACTTGCCGCGCTGTACAGGTC
>JBHEMA010000230.1:0-3586 GCA_046262795.1 Candidatus Dormibacteria bacterium
CGTTGCTGTCGCACTCCTCGTACATTCCGTTCTGCTTCGGAAATAGCGCCTTGGCGACGGCGATGCTCTGTTGAAACGTGACGCTCGCCGGTGTCGGTGTTGCAGTCGGAGCGGCGCTCGGCGTCGGCGTCGGCGACGGCGCCACGGCCGCAGTTGGCGTCGGTGTGGTGGTCGAGAGGCCGCCACATGCAGCGGTGAGCAGGGCAAGCAAGACCGCTGCCGTCGCCAAACGAAGCTGGGTCATCGCGGGATCCCTCCCATGAAACGGGGGCATCGCGGGCGCTGGCCGCCCGCGACCGCCGAGACAATACCCCACGACGCGCGCGCGCGCGGGCACCCAATGGATTTGAAACGTCACATAGCGGCGATGGTTGCCCGCTCGGCGCTCTCGTCGGGCTTGCGATGCGCCGGCCGCTCCGGCTTGAACACAACGCCTTCGAGCCCCTGTCGCGGCCCCGACCAGAGCGCCGGCGGCGCGACGAGCCGGTCAGCGATCCCATACACCAGCCGCTCGTAGTTGACGCGCCATCCATGGAAGTGAGGCCAGGCCTCCTTTGCCGTGCGCTCACGCGGGAATGACGCCTCGTCGAGCACCCTCACCGCATCGGCGAACTCCTCGTAGGTCAGCTCGATGGGGTCACTCGGGAGCGGATCCGGATCGAACTCGAACCGAAAGAGATGCGCGACCTCGCGCAACGACGAGTACCCCATGCGGATGAACGCGTTCGCCTGTGACGGCGCACGATGCGGGGCCAGCGCCAGGTACAGCGCGGCAGCGTCGAGGATTGCGTTCAATGCGATCACCCAGTGACGCAGTGGATGCGGCGCGCGAAACGCAAGCAGCACCGGGTAGTTCGTGTGCGTCTCCGCCAGGTCCGCGGCCCACAGTTCCCAGTCACGAAAGAACTGCGGCAGGTCATCCATGTTGTCGATGAGCGAGTGCCGCGCGAGCACCTCCGGGCCCCATGGCGGTTGACCGGTGCGGCTGCTCAGCATCGTCACGAGCGTTTCGCGACGGTTGAATGCCGCATAGATCGTGGGCAGGTATGCGATCTGCAATGCCACGAGCACGAGCCCGGTCGCCGCGGCACTGAAGGCGAGCGCGACCGGCGCGGCGCCGTGCACGCTGAAGAAGCCGAGCGTGAACATCGATGAGCCGGCGGCATCGAGCGCACCTGGAAAGGTGCCGACGAAGGGCCAGTAAATGAGCGAGTACCCGATGAGTGCCGTCGTCAGCCACGCGACCAGGTACGCCATCAGCCGAACGGGCCCCTCGTAGCTGAGGATGCGGTCCGCGACTTCATACCGATGCGTGATGCGCGCGATGGCGCGGAACGCACGTCGCAGGGGCAGGTCAACCGTGAGGCTGAATCGCGGAACGAGACCGCGCGGCACGACGAGCGTGCGCATCACGCTCACGCCAAGTGCAAGCAGGATCACGATGCCCGCCGCAATCGGCACCGCGCTCACAGCCGAGACCACCGCTGCAGCGTAGTACCCTTGGCGCGGTGACCTCGACCTCGACGGTGGAGGCGCCCGCGCCCCACGACAATCTCACCGCGGCCGAGGCCCGTGATCGTGCCTCGCTGCTGTCGAACCTCGCCTACACGGTGACGCTCGGGCTCAGTGACGACCCCGAGGCGCCGACGTTCTCGTCCGAGACCGAGGTGACCTTTGACAGTGCCGAGGCGGACGCTCGCACCTTCATCAACCTGGCGGCCGCTTCAGTGGAGCATGTGGTGCTGAACGGCCGCGAGCTGAACGCGTCGGAGCACGCATTCAACGGGCACCGCCTCCTGTTGCCAGGTCTCAGCGCGGGTACGAACCGACTCGAGGTCCGCGCCCACTGCGAGTACCAGGTGCACGGAGTGGGCCTGCACCGGCTCACCGACCCGGTGGACGGACGCGTCTACGTGTACACGCATTTCGAGCCGTTCGACGCGCACAAGGTGCTCGCGTGCTTCGACCAGCCGGACTTGAAAGCGACCGTTCGCATGAGCGTCACAGCACCGGCGGCATGGCGCGTGTGCGGCAACAGTCGCGTCGTCGCCACCGAGCCGGGTGCCGCAGGCGTGACCACGCGGTTCAACGCGACTCCGCCGTTGCCGCCGTATCTCATCGCCATCGTCGCGGGCACGTTCCATTTGATCGAGGGCAAGCACAGGGAGATCCCGCTTGCACTGTGGTGCCGCGAGTCGCTCGTCGAGTGGCTCGACGATCAGGCGCACGACATCTTCGAGACCACGCGCGCGGGCCTCGACTTCTTCGAGCGCTACTTCGGCTACCCGTACCCGTTCGACGAGTACAACCAGCTCTTCGTACCGGAATTCATGATGGGCGCGATGGAGAATCCCGGGTGCGTCACTTTCAACGAGACGTACATCTTTCGCGGGCGCGCCAGCGAGACGCAGCTTGCGCGCCGCGCCGAAACGATCCTGCACGAGATGGCGCACGTGTACGGGTTCGGCGACGTCGCCACCATGCGCTGGTGGGGTGACCTCTGGCTCAACGAGACGTTTGCGACGTACATGGCCAATCTCGCCATGGCGCGAGCCACACGGTTCACCAACGCGTGGGTCGACTTCGCCAACACGGTGAAGTCCATCGCCGCACGTCAGGACCAGCTGGAGACGACGCACCCGATCACCGACGACGTCCCCGACACCGACTCGGTCCGGCAGAACTTCGACGGCATCACATACCACAAGGGAGCGTCGGTCTTGAAGCAGCTCGTCGCGTGGGTGGGCGACGACGCGTTCATGCACGGCGTCCAGGACTACTTCCGCAGGTATCGCTGGGGCAACGCCACGCTCGACGACTTTCTCGACTGTCTGCGTCAGACGTCTGGGCGCGACGTGTCCCGCTTTGCCCGGCAGTGGCTGCAGACGACGGGCCTCAACACGCTGCGGCCGGTGTACACGGTGCGCGACGGCACGTACGACTCCTTTGTCATCGAGCAGACGGCGTCCGTGGAGCATCCGACGCTGCGGTCGCATCACATTGCCGTCGGGTTGTACACCCGCGCAGACGACGGCTCACTGCGGCGCACGGAGCGCGTCGAGCTCGACATCGACGGCGAACGCACGACCGTCGATGCGCTCATCGGCCACCGCGTCGCGGACTTCGTGCTCGTCAACGACGACGATCTGACGTTCGCCAAGCTGCGTTTCGACGAGCGCTCCGTCGACACCCTGCTCGACAGCCTGTCGCACCTCGACGATGCGCTGGCACGCGCGTTGTGCTGGGCGTCGCTGTGGGACATGACCCGCGACGCGGAGCTGGCCGCGCGCCGCTACGTCGAGATCGTTGCGCGACACGCGCCGAGCGAGACCGAGATGCTGTTGGTCGAGCGCGTCATCGGCCAGGCGAACGCCGCCATCGACATGTTCGGTGATCCTGGCAACCGCCCCGCGGCGCGCGCGCGACTGCACGGCGTCGCCACGAAACAGCTGGAGGATGTTCCGCCTGGGAGTGACCTGCAGAGCGCCTGGTTCCGGTGCTGGGCGGTGACGTCTGACACGGACGAGGACCTCGGCCGACTCGAACGGCTGCTCGACGGCAGCGTCCCCATCGAGGGTCTCAGCAT
>JBHEMA010000231.1:0-7369 GCA_046262795.1 Candidatus Dormibacteria bacterium
GCCGAGGAACGCGTACGCGGCGCGGCCCGGACCGCCGCCGATCACCTCTGGGAACGTCACGTTCTTGACGTTGAAGGGCGCGCCGACATCGACAGGGTCGCTCCATGTGGTGCCGTTGTCGCTCGAGGTCGAGATCATCGCCAGGCCCCCCGTCTGAAGGCCGGTGCTCTGGTCGAGACCGACGGCATCCTCGTACGCGAAGTACCACTTCCCGGCGCTGTCAGTAGCGACGGCAGGGTCACTGCGCAGCGTCGAGTGACTCTTGGGCAGCACGTTGACGCTCCACGTGGTTCCGTTGTTGGTCGACACGACGGCCGCCTGGTTGTGGAACGGGATGCACAGGCTCACAGGGTTCATGCACGTGGCTGTCGGGTCGCAGCTCTGGTTGGGCACGATCGCGGTGCCGTCGGGTCCGACGCGGATGTGACCGTGCAGGCCGCCGCACTGCGCGAAGCTGTAGATGGGGACGCCGGGTTGGTAGGTGACGCCCCCGTTCAGGCTCAGCCCGCAGTACGCCGCGGTGCTGCCGCCGATCACGAGCGCGCCGCCGTCCTGGTTGCAGTAGTAGACGGCATGCGGGTAAGCGGGCGACGGCAGTGTGGGAACGGGTGTGTGGAATGGACCGCCGCCGACGGATTGGTGGTCCTCGCTGCCGTTCTGCGCGCAGCCGTTGCTCGGAAGCCAGGTCGCTCCGTCGTCAGGTGTCACCTCCGACAGGCTGCAGAGGAGGTCGAGCTGGGACACGACGGTGCGGCCCGTCACCGGGTCCGTGAACAGGATGGGGTCGAACGACGTCACCTTGGTCGCCGGAGCGCTCACGTCCGTCCACGTCGCCGGCGATCCGGGCTGCGTGTCATCGAAGTTCACGCGAAGCGTGGTGGTGTTAGCGAGATACATGATCGCGCCGGTGTTCCAGTCCGCCCCGATCGACGGCTCGTCGGCGCTGTGCTGCCCCGGGGTGCCGTTCGGCGGGGTGTAGATCGTGAACGACTGCGTCCCCGCCGGCGTCACCGACGCGGTGCCGCTCGCGAGGCCCGTGGTCGTTGTCCACGCCACTGCAGCGCCACCGATCACGACGGCCGCGACACGCGCAATACGGCGCGCGGTGGCTTGATGCTGCATGGAACTCTCCTTCCTGAACCGTCTCCCTAGGTGAGTGCCGAGGGTATCACGCCTCCAGCCCGGCGGTCTCCAAATAGAGCACGCCGTCGTGCTCGATCACCGGGAGCACCCGAAGCGGAAACAGAAGGTTCGTGTACGCGCGCGTGATCTCGCGGACGCTGAGGAAAAGGAGTCCCTGGGGCCCGCGCACCATCCTGCCGGTGGTGACGTCGTATCGAGAGCGATGCCAGGGGCACTGCAGGCATCCTTCGCGCGTGATGCGACCCTCGCCGAGTGAGGCGAAGAGGTGGCGGCAGGTGTCGGAGACTGCGAACGGCGTGCCCTTGGCGATGCCGACAGCGAACCGTCCCAGCGGCGTCTCGACAGCGGCGACGCCGCGGCGGCCGAGCTCGGTGCGAGAGATCAACCGGTACAGATAGACGTCCGGAGCGACGCTGCGCGCTGCCCGTTTGCGTGCTGCTGCTTTGCGTGCCGTCGGCTTTCGCGTTGCAGCACGACCGGTCTTCAGGTCGCCGTCGTCGACACCCGGGGGTCGGGCATCCATGGTCTCGTTTGCCTCCGCGATACGGCTCGGAGCTATGCGGTCAGGTACCAGTCGACGTAGAAGTGATTGGCGCGGTCGCGATCGAGCTGCGCGCCGGCGCCGGAGACGCCGCCCACGATAGCGCTCAGCCCGATGAAGTGTCGCGGCGCCCAGAGGAAATAGATGGGAAGGTCGCCGCTGATCGTCTGCTCCAGCTTGTTGAAGATCGGCTTGCGCGTGTCGTTGAGGCTCGCCGATCCCGGCGTCGCGCTGAGCTCCATGTTGAGCAGCGAGTCGACGTCGCTGCTGCTGTACCCGCCGGCGTTCTCCGCCCCGTTGCTGCCGAAGATCGCCGAGTTGTCGGGATCGAGGCCTGTGTCGAGCTTGACGAGCGCAGCGTCGAAGTCACCGCCCGACAACGCGGACGCGAAGTCCTTGTCCGCTTTCGCGACGGGAGTGATCTTGAACCCTGCGGCTTGCGACTGCTGCGCAATCTGAGCAGCGGCCATCGCTCGCTGTCCATCACTCATCGGGTAGATGAGCGCACCAGTTGGATGCGCGCCGTGTAGCATCTGCTGTGACTGCTGAGGGTTGTTCGCGTACCGGTGCATCGAGCTCGGGTCATACGCCCACGACATCGGATTGATGTCACCCCAGATAGAAAATCCCTGCCCCGTTCCGGTGGCGGCGCTCACGATGCCGTCGTGGTCGAGCGTGGTCGCAAGCGCCTGGCGAACCGAGGTATCGGCGAACGGACGGCCGCCATGCAGGTTGAACTGCACGCCGACGATCGCCGGCTCCGCGAATGAGTTGACGGTGACGCCGCTGCTCACCAGCGCGTTGGCTGCGCCCATTCCCGAGAGCTCCTGGTCAACCGACAGCTGCGCTTCGCCGAGCTGCGTGACGGCGGTGTTCTCGTCCGCGACGATGTGCTCGATCAGCGCATCCGCGTGGGGACGTCCTCCGTAGTACGAGGCGTTTGCCGTCAGACTGATCGTCTGGCCCTGAGCGCGCTTGTCGAACTTGAATGGGCCGCCGGTGACCGTCGGTCCGTTGCCGAACGCGTTGCCCGCCATCTGCGACGGATCGACCGCGCTCAGCGTGTGCGCCGGAACGATCGGCATGACGAGCGACTCCGCGATGAATGCGGCGTCCGGATGCGACAACGTGAACCTCACTGTGTGGTCGTCCACCTTCGACACCTTGTCCAGCGGCCCCCAGTTGAAGGCCGCCTTGGTCTGCAACGAGCCGTTCATCTCCGTGGAGATGGTGTAGACGACGTCGTCGGCTGTGATCGCCACCCCGTCGCTCCACTTCGCGTCAGCGCGCACCGGCACTGTCAGCGTCTTGCCGTCGTCACTGAACGACGGCAGCGCTGACGCGAAATCGGGTGCGACGGCGAAGTCCGGTCCCATCGAGTACAGCAGCGGGAAGAGCGGGGCGTACGCGCGCTGCGATACGGGATCATTCGCCACAAGCGGGTTGAGCGACGTCGGTTCTGATGACAGCGTGATGTGGAGTGTGCCGCCGTTGCGCGGCATCGCCGGCGATGAACCTGCGCACGCGGTCAACAGGACCGCGGTGCCACAGAGCGCAAGAGCCGTCGACTTCACTGCTCGCCGTCGCTGTTGATCAGCCGGTGTGCTCCTGCGGCGACGGAAGATCGACGACGAACTCCGTGCCCTGGTGCGGTGCCGAGGTGACGCTGACTGAACCGCCGTGCGCTTCGACGACGTGGCGAACGATGGCAAGCCCCAACCCGCTGCCCTCGCCGTCGCGCTGACGTGAGCTGTCCGCTTTCCAGAAACGTTCGAAGATGCGGGGAAGATCGGCGGGCGCGATGCCGACTCCGTCGTCGCGGCAGCGCAGGCGGACGCATCCGGCGGCGCCGGCTTCGGCAGAGACGTCGATGCTGCCGCCCGACGGCGTGAACTTGATCGCGTTGTGAACGAGATTGCGCAACACGAGGCCGAGCTGGTTCGGGTCGCCGTGGAGCTGCGGTGTGTCCTCGGCGATCTGCGTGGCCAGGGCCACGCCCTTGTCCGCTGCCAAGGGACGCAGCCGGTCCACCGCTGCCATCAGGCTCTGCAGCGGCACGGTTTCCATGACCAGCCGACGCTCACCTGATTCGATGGTGCTGAGCTCGAGCAACTCCTCGACCATCTGTGCCATGTGCGTCGCCTCGAGCGCGATGCGTCGTACAAAATCGGCAGCGGCGACCGGATCGTCGAGGCCGCCACTCTCGAGCGTTTCCGCCATCAACCTCACCGCGGCAATCGGTGTGCGCAGCTCGTGCGAGACGTTGGTGATGAAATCACGACGCACTCGTTCGAGTCGGTTGAGGCGCGTCTCGTCGCGCACGGTCATGAGGACTGCGACGTCGTCGCGTTGCACACGCACCGCGCGAAGCACAAGTTCGCGGCCGTCGAGCGTGAGCGCACGCTCCTCGGTGTGGCCGGAGGCTGCAGCGGCTTCAGCGGCGCGCTGGACGCGAAAGTCCACGCCCGCGGCGTGCAGCGCCGATCCCTCGCCGGGAGCCCTGGCGCCGAGCAGCGATTGCGCGCGCGGTGAGGACAGCACGACGATGTCGTCGCGATTGACAGCGATGATGCCTTCGTCCGCGAGCATCGCCATCTCGGCGGGCACGTCGCGGGCAGCTGGTTCCACTGCGCCCTGCACCATCGCCAGTATACGTATGATGCCGATAGAGACTCGTTTGTGATGGAACAACGTCTGCAGTCCGCCAGAAGCGGTGTCGATTCCCGTCTCGAAGAGCTGCGCTCCATCACGGTGTCGATGGGCGAGCAGGTGGACGCGGCGATTCACCGTGCGACTCGAGGCCTGCTGCGACGCGAGGTGGCCGCTTGCAATGAGGTCATTCGCGGTGATGCAACGGTGAACGAGCTGCAGGCCAAAGCCCGCGAGCTGTGCTTCGACGCGCTGCAGACCCAGACCGCAGGCCCTCGCGAGGTCCGCGAGATTCTCGGGTTCCTGCACATGTCCAGTGAGCTCGAACGCATGGCGGATCACTGCGTCAACATCGCGCGGATCGCGCGCGACCTTGCGGACCTGCCGCCGCTTGCCGAGTATGTCGACATTCCCAAACTGTCCGAGATCGTCGCCGAACAGGTCCGCAACATCCTCGGCGCTGTCGTTGCGCACGACGTCGACGAAGCGCGGTCGATCGCGACGCGCGACGACCTCATCAACCGCCTCTATCATCGCCTCGTCGACGAGCTCATCAGCGTCATGTCCGAGAGTGCGGATGCTGTGTACAGCGGTACGAAGCTCATTGCCGTGTGTCAGAGCTTCGAACGCATCGGCGACCGCGTCACCAATCTCGCTGAGGATCTCGTCTTCCTCGAGCGCGGGGAGATTGAGGAGCTCGGCTAGTGACGGTTGCGCAGGGAGTCGCGCAGAAGCGTGTGCTGGTGGTGGAGGACGAGGATGCGATCCGCCAGACCCTCCGCTATAACCTGTCACGCGAAGGCTACGCCGTCAGCGAGGCGAGCACGGGCACAGCCGCGCTGTCGGCGGCCCGACGTGACCGGCCGGATCTCATCCTCCTCGATCTGATGCTCCCCGAGATGAGCGGCCTCGACGTGTGTCGCGTGCTGCGTCAGGAGATGTCGACGCCGATTCTCATGCTGACCGCGAAGGGAACGGAGCTCGACAAGGTCGTGGGACTCCAGGTCGGCGCCGACGACTAAGTGACGAAGCCCTTCTCGCTCAACGAGCTGATGGCGCGCGTGCTCGCGCTCCTGCGCCGCAGCGAGATGACACAGCGAGACCGCGGCGGCGCGCGCGAGGTCGAGGAGTTCGACGGGTTCCGCATCGACCGTGCCGCACGAACGGTCCATGTGCAAGGCACCGAGCTCAAGCTCGCACCGAAGGAGTTCGATCTGCTGTCGCTGCTCGTGCTCAACGCCGGCAGGGTGCTCTCCCGGCAGACGATCATCCAGCGCGTCTGGGGCAGCAAGTTTTACGGCGACTCCAAGACCGTGGACGTGCACGTGCGCTGGTTGCGCGAGAAGTTCGAACACTTCGACCGCCTGCCGTTTCGCGTCACCACCGTCTTCGGCGTCGGCTATCGACTCGACCGCGAGCACAAGGAGAAGGCGGGAGCCTGACGTCGGCTTCGGGCGGTGATCTCTAGACTGGAGAGAGTGGGCGACGTCGCGATCATCGGTGGGGGCGCCATCGGCCTCGCCATCGCGTGGCGCGCGGCGCTCGAGGGCCTGTCGGTCACGCTTGCCGACCCTGCGCCCGGCTCCGGGGCTTCGCGTGTTGCCGCCGGCATGCTCGCGCCCGCTGGTGAGGCAGCGTTCGGGGAAGAGCTGCTCCTACGCCTCAACCTGGAGTCGGCGACACGGTATCCATCCTTTGTTGCGGAGCTCGAAGAGGCGACCGGCGCTTCGTGCGGCTATCGCGAATGCGGCGCGCTCGTCGTCGCCACGGACGGTGATGAGCTCGCCGCGTTGCAGCGAGAGCTGCGCTTTCGCGCGGAGGTTGGACTCGATGCTGAACCGCTGACCGCGCGCGAATGCCGCCGCCTCGAACCGCGTCTGGCTCCGTCCCTTCGCGGCGGCGTGCTGCTGCGCGGTGATCACCAGGTGGACCCGCGGGCGCTGGTGTCAGGGCTGCTGATCGCGATCGAGCGATCCGGTGTCGATGTGCGACGACAGCGCGCGGCGGTCGACGTTCGTGACGGCCTTGTTCGCGGCATCACCCTCGACGACGGATCGCAGGTGCATGCGGACCGCGTCGTCATCGCCGCGGGCAGCTGGTCCGCATCGATCGCTGGCGTGCCTGACGCGGCGCGGCCCCCGGTGTATCCCGTCAAGGGACAGGATCTCCACCTGCGCGAACGACGCGATATGCAACTCGCATCGCACGTCGTGCGCGGCAACGGTGTGTACGTCCTCCCCCGCGGCGACGGGAGGTACGTCATCGGCGCGACCTCAGAGGAGCAGGGCTTCGATACCTCGGTCACCGCGGGCGCGGTGTATGAGCTGCTGCGCGACGCGCGTGCACTGCTGCCCGACGTCAGCGAGCTGGAGCTCGTCGAGGCGGCCGCGGGGTTGCGTCCCGGAACCCCGGACAATGCGCCCCTGTTGGGCGAGACCGTCGTGGCAGGGCTCTTCGCCGCAACCGGTCACTATCGCAACGGCATCCTGCTCACACCGGTGACGGCGGATGCGATGGTGGCGCTGCTGACGGACGAAGCAATGCCGGACGTGGCGGCGCCGTTCACGCCGGCGCGATTCGCTGCCTACGCAGCGGTGGTCGCATGAACGTCGTGGTGAACGGCGACGCGCGCGACGTGCATGAGGGCGCGACCGTGAGCGATCTGCTGCGCGACCTCGGTGTCACGGACGCGCGCGGCGTCGCCGTCGCGCGCAACGGCGATGTGGTCGTGCGCTCACAGTGGGAGGCGGTGCAGCTCGACAATGACGACGAGGTCGAAGTGCTGCACGCGGTGCAGGGAGGTTGACGATGCGAGACGATTTGCTCATCGCCGGTGAGCGTTTCCAGTCGCGACTCATCCTCGGCACGGGTGGCGCGCCGTCACACGAGATCCTGGAGCGCGCGCTCGAGGCTTCAGGTTCGCAGATGGTGACGGTGGCGATGCGCCGCGTCGGCAGCGGCGGCAAAGGATCCGTGCTCGACGTCGTGCGCAACGCCGGTGTGCGCGTGCTGCCCAACACCGCCGGCTGCTACACG
>JBHEMA010000232.1:0-14872 GCA_046262795.1 Candidatus Dormibacteria bacterium
GCGCTGTCATGGGCGCGCGTGCATGCCGCCGAGTACGGCGCGCGTAGCGACTTCTTCGACACGCATTCGATTCACGTTCACGTGCCGGCAGGTGCGGTGCCGAAGGATGGCCCGTCCGCGGGCGTGACGATGACGACCGCGATCGTCTCGGCCGCATGCGGACGTCCCGTGCGCAAGGACCTTGCCATGACGGGCGAGGTGACGCTGCGCGGTCGCGTCCTGCCGATCGGCGGTGTCAAGGACAAGCTCCTCGCCGCGCACCGTGCGGGACTCACGACGTTCATCCTGCCGCGTAAGAACATGCGCGACCTGCACGAGGTCGACAAGGAGATCCTCGACGCCGTCGACGTCGTTCCCGTCGAGTCCGTCAGCGAGGTGCTCGACCGTGCACTCATGGATGCGGAGCCGCCATCGCAGCGCGCCAAGCGCGGTGCTGGGTTCGTGCTGCCCGTCCCGACGTCGGACGTGCCGCCACCCATCAACGCCGCGCCCGCGTGACTGAAACCCTGCGCGACCTGGTCGAGCTGGCGATCGTCGTCGATCCCATGTTCGATCAGAACTGCTACGTGCTGCGACGGCGCGACACACACGAAGTTTTGGTGGTCGATCCCGGCCTGCAGCACACACGCGTGCTCGAGCTCCTTGACAAGAACAGCCTGCGCTGCACACGCATCCTTTTGACGCACGGGCATCCCGATCACGTAAACGGTGTCCCCGCGGTCAAGACTGCGCACCGGTGCCGCGCTGCGATGCATCCGGACGACAGCGAACAGCTAGAACGGCTGCATATGCTGCCGGGCGTGTCGCCGGATGTTCCGGACGTGGTGATCGACGAGGAGCTACACGACGGTCAGGTCATGAGATGGCAGGACCTCGAAATCGAGGTGCTGCACACGCCCGGGCACACGCGTGGATCAGTGTGCTTCCGCGTTGGACCCGACCTGATCAGCGGCGACACGCTCTTCAACCGCGGCGTGGGACGTGCCGACCTTCCCGGCGGCGACTGGCCGTCACTGATGTTCTCGATCGAGCACCGCCTCTACACGCTGCCGCCCGAGACCGTTGTCTATCCGGGACACGGTGCGCGCACGACGATTCGCGACGAGCAGGAGCTGAACCCGTTCGTCGTGCACCCGCGGTATCGCTGACTGGCGTCACCAGGCTGACCGGCTCGCAGCGTGAGTCGGGGCAGCCGTTCCCTAAGCTCAAACAGTCCTCGGCGAGCTTCGCTCGCCTGCGGAACTCGCCGGGAACGGCTACACCCTTCTCACGCTGCGAGCTTCGGGTCAGTCCTCGCGCCCGATTCGGCGCATGAGCTCGTGCAGGATCGCGGCGGTGACGCCCCAGATGGTGCGGCCGTCGGCTTCGTAGAAGTGCACGTCGCGTGCGACACCGTTTCGCTCCATGCGTCGGAGTTCGTGCGGTGCATTGAGCAGCGTCGCGAGGTCGATGCGGAACCACTCGGCCACCTCGAACGTGTCCGGTTGCACGACGAACGGTGCGCGCTGCAATCCGACGACGGGCGTCAACCAACGGTTCGAGACGGCCGTCATGAACGGCGGGAGTAGCCCGATCACGTCGACGTTGGCTGCATCGACGCCGACTTCCTCGCGCGCTTCGCGCAGCGCGGTGGCGATGACATCGCGGTCGGAAGGCTCCGAGCTGCCTCCGGGGAAGGCGATCTGTCCCGCATGATCGCGCAGCGCTGATGAGCGCAGCATGAACAGCAGTGGAAGCGTGTCCGCCGATGGATCGAAGAGCAGCAACACCGATGCGGGCCGGCGTCCGGGCGGCGCGTCCGGGTGCAGCGACTGCGGAACGCTGACCGCGCGCCGCAGCCGTTCGAGAAGTGTGTCGCTCAGGCCGCCTGCGGCGGCTCCTGGTGATAGCGCAGCCACGCCTCCAAGCGTGACACTGCGTCGGCCCGTCTCGCGGCGTCGTCCACGATGTCCGCGATCTGCCGGCGACGCTCGTAACGCGCTGTCACATCTGCCTCCTCGGCGTCTGCGAGTGCTTGGAGTTGTTCAGGTGCCATGTCGTGTTCCCCTGTGCGCTACAACGTCGTGCTGGAGAGGTTCTTGCAGACTTCACAACGGTACGCGCAGATGTCACGGGGGGCACCATATTTCAGGTGAGCATTCGTAAAGAAGACGGTCCTTCGCGTGAAGCGCGCGGTCCGCGCAGTGACGGTCCGCGTTGCCCCATCTGCGATGGACGTCTGCGCGGGTCGCATGTCGAGTACGCGGGGCGGGGCGACGAGGTTGTGGTGCGCCGCTGCGAGCGATGCGGGACGACGGTCCGAGGTGCGCCGCGCGCCCGTCAGGAACGAGCGAGCGGTCGCTTGTCAGGCAGACAGCGGCGGGCGATCGATGAGGGTCCGCCGCCGAACCCGGTGCTCGACAGTGAGACCGCCCGGCGTCTGCTCGGCGGCGGCTGACGGCACCCAGCGGTCGAACCACTCGGAGACGCGCCGGTTCACGTTGTCGCGGTCGACGTCAACCGAGACGGCGTGGCCGCTGCGCGGGTACACGCGCTTCTCGACGGCTGCGCTGCAGATCAGCCGGCGCTCCAGCTCGTCCGCGGAACGTGGGTCGATGGTGCGATCGCGCGCACCGTGGATGACGAGCACCGGCGCGCGGATCTGGGCCAGCTCGTCGCTGACGGCGGCCAGCAACCGCTTGAGCTCGAGAATGGCGCGCGTCGAGCGGAGCCCGTAGGAGTACAGCTCCTCGACGGCGGTTGGATCCCAGAGGTCGACGTCGGAGCCCGGGCGATGCCAGCGCACCACCCGGCTGATCACGGGGAGCAGGTGTTGCAGCTGTCCGGGAAGCCGCACCGGAGTGGCGAGACTTGCCACGGCCTGGACGCGCATGTCGGTTGCGGCGCAGTGGAGCGCGAGCGCGCCGCCCATCGACTGCCCGGCGACGGCGACCCCGGCGCAGCGCGCCGCCACCTCGTCGAGTCCGGCGCGGACGGCCGCTGCCCATTCTCGCCAGGTTGAGTGGTGGAGGTCTTCAGGAGTCAACGCGTGCCCCGGCAATGCGGGCGCGAAGCAGTACCACCCGTTGGCGGCGAGATGCTCACCGAGCCGGCGCAGCTCGGGCGGTGTTCCCGCGAACCCGTGCACCAGCAGGACGCCGCGCGACCCGTCGCCGAGTGACCACGGAGCGACGGCGGCAGCATCGAACGGTTGCAGAGTGCGGGCTGTCATGTACCGTCCTGATTCTCCATGACAGACGGCGCGATCAGCGATGCACTTCGCACGGTCGTGTCCGGCCGTGACCTCGACGTCGACATCGCACGGCGCGCAATGGACGAGATCATGGATGGGACGGCGACACCGGCACAGATGGGCGGCCTGCTCGCGGCGCTGCGCACGAAAGGCGAGTCGATCGATGAGATCTGCGGGATGGTCGAGTCCATGCGGGACCACGCCACGACCGTGCACCTCGAGGTGGACGCCGTGGACACGTGTGGCACCGGAGGTGATGGCGCGGGCACTTTCAACATCTCGACTGCCGCAGCGCTGGTCACCGCGGCGGCGGGCGCGCCGGTGGCAAAGCACGGCAACCGCGCGGCGTCGTCGCGGTGTGGCAGCGCTGACGTCCTCGAGGCCCTCGGCGTCGCCATATCGCTGCCACCACAAGGCGTCGAAGCGTGCGTCTCAGAGGCCGGCATGGGCTTCTTCTTCGCGCCCGCATATCACCCTGCGATGCGTCACGTCGGCACCGCGCGGCGCGAGCTCGGCGTTCGCACGGTGTTCAACATTCTCGGTCCGCTGGCGAACCCTGCACGGGTCCGCCGGCAGGCGCTTGGTGTCGCCGAACCTGCGATGGCACCCGTGATGGCCGACGTCCTGCAGCGCTTGGGCCACGAGCGCGCGCTGGTGTTCAGCGGGTCGGAAGGCATCGACGAGCTCGGCGTGGGCGGCCCCTCGCAGTGTTTCGAGGTGACGCCGTCGGGGGTGCGGGCGTTCGAGCTCGACCCTGCATCGCTGCACATCGACCACGCGTCCGTGCGCGAGCTCCGCGGCGGCGACGCGACGCACAACGCCGCGCGCGTCCGAGCGGTGCTCGACGGTGAGCGCGGTCCGTCACGTGACGTTGTGCTGCTCAACGCGGCTGCGGCGCTGATCGCGGCCGGTCGCTGTGAAGGATTCGCCGACGGCCTCGAGCGGGCTGCCGAGGCTATCGATTCGGGCGCTGCGCGGACCGCGCTGGAGTCCCTGGTACGCGTCTCCAACCGCACATGGTCATGAGCAATCCGCCCTTACCGGCACGGCTGCGTGTGCTGCCGGCGCTGGTGCCGACGTGCGCACGGCGTCTCGTCGATATCGGCGCCGGCCATGGCGCGTTGAGTGTGCATCTGCGTGCGCGTGCCGACGTTGTCATCGCAACAGACGTTGCCGACGGCCCACCCGACGAGCTGCACCGCAATATGGATCGCTGGGGCGCTGACGCGATCATCGATGTGCGTCGCGGCGCGGGTTTCACGCCGATCGACGACGGCGAGGTCGACGCGGCGGTCATCGCCGGTATGGGGGCGGAGCGCGCGCTGTCGATTGCATCGGACGCGCCCGCGAAGCGCGTGCGCTGGTTGCTGTTGCAATGCATGCAGCGACCGCATCTCGTGGAGCCGTGGGTGGCGGCGCGACGCTGGACCGTGCACGACCGGGTCGAGATCACCCAGCGTCGCCACACCTACCAGACCTGGCTCGTCGAGGTGGCTGCGTGAGCGGAGCCGCTCAGCTCCGCACCGTTCAGGACATCGACAGCCGCATCGAGGCGCTGCGAAGTGACATCGAACGGGTGCAGTCAGCGTTGCATGTCGATCGCGACCTCGAGCGTGCGCAAGCGGCGGTCGCGACGGGCGAGCAGCAGCGACTCGATGCAGAGCAGGCGGCGACGACGGCAGAGGCGGAGCTCAACGCGCTGCAGAGGCGTGTGACAAACGTCGACCGAAAGCTGTACGGCGGCAGCGTGCACAACCCTAACGAGCTGGTCGAGATGCAACACGAGCTCGAAACGTTGCGTGTGCGCGCTGCCGATGCGGAGGAGCGCGCCCTCGATCTGCTGGAACAAGCGGAAGGCGCGGCGGCGGAGCAGAAGGAACGCGTCGCCGCGTTGCAGCGTGAGGAGCAACGCCGTGCCGAGGCGCTGCAGCCGTTGAAAACGGAATTCGACGAGTTGACCCGGCAGCTCGAAGCAGCAACCGCTGATCGAGACAGCGTTGTGTCGAGCCTCGGCCGTGATGCGCTCGCGCTGTACACGCGCGTGGCGCAGCGGCGCACACCGGCGGTCGTATCACTCAACGGCGATACGTGCGGAGGCTGTCATCTGCCGCTCTCGAACGAGGAACGGCGCCTGGTTCGCACCGGCAGCGGCATCGTGCAGTGCTCGAACTGTGACCGGATTCTGGTGCCGTGACGCAAACCGTTGTCGCGTACACCGACGGCGCATGCTCCGGTAATCCCGGTGCTGGTGCATGGGCGTACCGTCTGGAGTGGCCCGCCGGCGAAGTCGAAGAGCGCGCGCAGGGTGTACGCGCCACGACCAACAATCGTGAGGAGCTGAAGGCGGTGCGAGAGGCGCTTCGTGCGGTTCGAGCGAGGGTCGGCGACGATCCGTCGTGGCGCATCGTCGTGCGCACCGACAGCATGGGAGTGATCAACTGGCTGAGCCGCACGTGGAAGCGCAAGAAGAACCTCGATCTCTACCCGGAGATCGACGCGCTCATGGATCAGCGCGTCAGCTTCGAGTACGTGCGCGGGCACAGCGGTATCGAGGGCAACGAGCGCGTCGACCAGCTCGCCGTAGCTGAGACGCAACGGCTGGTCCGCGCACCGGCCTCGGTGGAGGAGAGCGGATGACGTACTCGATCGTCGCTCGCGACCCGGACAGTGGAGAGCTCGGTGTCGCGGTGGAGTCCCATTGGTTTTCCGTCGGCACCGTCGTCACGTGGGCGCAAGCCGGCGTCGGCGCGGTGGCCACGCAGGCGTTTGCCGAGCCGGGATACGCCCCGCAGGGGCTCGCGCTCATGCGAGCCGGTGTTGACGCGCAAACCGCCCTGAGCGCGCTGCTCGCAGCGGATCAAGAGCGCGAGCGGCGGCAGGTCGCGTTCATCAACGCGAGCGGGGCTGTTGCCGTCCATACCGGCGGCTCGTGCATCGCGGACGCCGGCCACATCACGGGCGCGGCGGTCAGCGTGCAGGCAAATATGATGCGGACACCCGACGTGTGGCCCGCCATGTTGCGTGCCTATGAATCGGCGACGGGACCGCTCGCCGAGCGATTGCTGCTCGCCCTCGAGGCGGGCGAGGCGGCGGGCGGCGACGTCAGAGGGCGGCAATCCGCGGCGATGCTCGTCGTCTCCGCAACCAGTTCAGGCCAACCATGGCGAGATCGCCTCGTGGATCTGCGCGTCGACGACAGCCCGCAGCCGCTTGCGGAGCTGCGGCGGCTCCTTGCCGTGCACACCGCCTATCACCACATGGAGGCGGCCGAGGAGCGCCAGATCAGCGGCGACCTCGATGGCGCGCTCGACGAGTACAGCAGAGCCCGTGCGCTCGCCGGCGGCAACGACGAGGCGGCGTTCTGGCAGGCGGTCCTGCTGGCGGACGCTGATCGCGCTGACGAGGCTCGGCCCATCTTCAGTGCGATTGCCGCGAGAGAACCCGGTTGGGCGGAGCTGCTGCGCGGGCTTCCTGCTGCCGGGATGCTGCGCAACGGTGACGTCGCGGTGCAACGCCTGCTCGGCGGCGCTACATCGACCTTGCGCTGACATGACCGACCGTGTCGCACTGATCACGGGCGGAGCTGCCGGCATTGGGCTCGCACTGACCCGGCTCCTGCGCGAACGTGGCGATGACGTGATCATCGCCGACGTCAATGATGAGGCGGGCGCCATGCGTGCCACCGCGCTCGGAGCAGGCTTCGTGCACTGCGATGTGCGTTCGCCCGATGCCGTGACGGCCGCCGTGCAGACTGCGGTCGAACGGTACGGCGGCCTGGACGTCGCAGTGCTCAATGCCGGCGTCGGCGATCACGGTCCGTTGACCGACCAGTTCGACCAACATCGCTACCGCCGCACGATGGATGTCAACGTGGACGGCGTGGTGCACGGCGTCGTCGCAGCGCTGCCGGCGCTGCGCGCTCGTGGAGGTGGCGACATCATCGTCACGGCGAGCCTCGCCGGCCTCACGCCCTTTGCGGTGGATCCCGTGTACACGGCGAGCAAGCACGCGGTGGTTGGACTCGTGCGCGCCTTGGCTCCCACGCTCGTTGCGGACGAGATCCGGGTCAACGCGGTGTGTCCCGGGTTTGCCGACACCGCGATCATCGAGCCCATTCGCAACATGCTCGGCCACGGTGGCATGCCGCTGCTCAATGCTGGTGACGTCGCCGCCGCGTTCATCGCCGTCCTCGACGCACGTGAGACGGGACAGTGTTGGTTTGTGCAACCCGGTCGTCCATCCGAACCGTTCAGGTTCAGTGGAGTGCCGGGTCCACGCGCGACCGCATGAACCGGATGCGAATCGCAGCCGCGCTCTGCTGCAGCGTGCTCCTTGCCGGCTGCTCCGTGCGCCTACCAGTCGAGCTGTCGCCGACGCCGTCGACGTCGCAGACCGCCTCGCCCGCGTCGACGCCGGCACCCGTGTCAACGCCAACCGCAACGCCCGTCCCCGTGACGGAATGCTCACCGAGTGCCTGGGTCCACGTGTATCGCCCCAGTCGCCTCACCGTGCTCGCTGACTGCGTCACTGTCAGTGGAATCATCGAGATGCAGCACCCCGAACCAGATGGTGATGTCCACGTTCTGCTGCATCTGGATGGTGGGCAGCGCTGCGACGGCAAGCAGTGCACCAACGAGAAGAACAGCAGCAGCCAGCTCGGTGATCTCGTCGTGGAGCCTGTCTGCGAACACGAAGTCACGCAGGCCGATGCCGTCGCCGCGTGCAGCGGCTACGAGAACCCCATCGCCGTGCCTTCCATGGGTGCGCACATCCGCGTCACCGGGCCTTGGGTGGTCGACACGCAACATGGATGGCTGGAGATCCATCCGGCGGAGCAGCTGATCGTGACCGCCTCCTAGCGAGCAGCGCCATGGATGGAAAGGTGCAAGCCGGCCGATAAGCCGGGTTCTGTCGTGGACGATCATCCATCTGCGACGCCGATTACCCGGCGCCTCGTGCGGCCTGACCCGGGACTTCGAGACGAGCAACCTCTGGACCTGGCGGTCCGTCCCTGTTCGGCCTTGCTCCGGGCGGGGTTTACCAGGCCGGCCGGTCACCCGACCGCCGGTGGGCTCTTACCCCACCATTTCACCGTTGCCGTCGCGCCGACGCGGCGGCTGTGTCTTTTCTGTGGCACTCTCCTTCGGGTCACCCCGACTGGGCGTTACCCAGCGCCCTGCTCTGTGGAGCCCGGACTTTCCTCGAACGGCGGGTGCCGTCCGCGACCGTCTGGCCGGCTTGCACGAATCAGTGTACCCGCCGTGGTTCGCCCGATTCCGGGGTGCCCCCTGCCCGTAGACTCCGCGTTCAAATGACCGAGTTCAACGAGTTGTCGCGCGATCACCCGCGGCCCCGCGAAACGACGTGGCGTCGCCTCGACCCGCCGGTGCAGGTGCGCGGTTACTTCGCAAACCAGTGGCACGACGTCATCGCAGTCGACGTGAACGACGACACGCGCGAGCTGCGAGTCGAGATGCCGCCGATTCACGACGCCGGCGGCGTCGATCTCATCTCGCACAAGGTGCTGCCGGCGGACCTGTATCAGGCAGGTCCGGGCGCCCTGTCCGCGCAATAGCAGCAAGCGCACCTCTGCTGGGCTACGATTTACGGGCTCGGCCTCGCCGTGGGGCCGTACGGGGAGGAGAGGTCATGGCGTCAACGAACCGTACGCGGCAGCACGCCGCTTCAGCGTTGGGGTCGTTGTCGAGCGTGGCGTGCGTCGCGCTTGCTACCGCGTGCGGCCCCACGCCGTCACCCGAACCGCCACCTCAACTGCTCAACGACGCCGCGCAAGCGATGCAAAGCGTCAGCTCGTTCGCCATCCACGGCGGGTTCGAGATCGGATCTCTTGGCGTAAATCTCAACGCGACGGCGCTTCATGACGGCGACGCAAGCGGTTCGCTTGCGCTTGGGTCAGCAACTTCAAACTTCGTCGTCGCGCACAAGCAGCTCTACTTCGATACGGCGAACTCGCTCGTTACTGATGGCGTCGACGCGAGCATCGGCCCCATCATCCACTTCCTCAAGGGCATGCACTGGTGGCAGGTGCAGGGCACCGACGACGTCAGGGCGGCTCTTCGCGTCCTTGACCCTTCTCAGTATCAACAGATGTTCTTCAGCGGGCGCGGACAGTTGATCGAGACGCCGCAGAAGGACTCCAAAGGACGGAACGCGATCAAAGTGACCGACAACGCGGCGACGATTTTTGTGGCGCCCGATGCACCGCACGACGTTCTCGAGATACAGACGACGAGTCACGCCTTGACGATGGAACTCTCTGACGTCGATATCGTCTTCGACAAGTTCAATGCGGCAGCGGCGGTATCGCCTCCACCGTCGCCGATCTCTCCGACCGCCGATGGCATGCCACGCTACTTCGCGGTGCAATCGATCGAGGTGGATGGCGACTGCGATCAGTCGGGCTGCCCGCTCAAAGCGACGATCGTCAGCGTCGCAGGGTCGGGAAGCGCAACGGTGGACTTCAGTGTCACTGACAAGGCGGGGACTAACAGCTTCGGCACTTGCTCCGCGACTGCGGCGATCGCAACCGTGGGCGGCTCGGGCACTGCGAACTGCCATACCTCGGGTTCCGGTTGGTCGCACTTCTACTACGGCGGCGGGGGGACCTACGGGACGAAGGCCGCCGTGGAAAACCCCGACTACCAGTCGCCGACGGCCTAGCGCGCTCAGGACGTGTGACGCGTTACGTACATTTGTTCGCGTTGACGCGCTGAGAGACACCTGCTAGGTTTGCGCCACGAGTGGTGCAAAGTGGTGAGAAGTGGGGAGCCGGGGACAATCCTCCCGGCACTGACCCGACGGGACGCCGTCTCAGCGGAGCGAGCGTCGTTTTGCGGCACGTATCGGCACAGCGTCGACCCCAAAGGTCGCGTCGCTGTTCCGGCACAGCTGCGGCGCGACTTGCCCGAAGGCAGTGTGGTCGCGCCCGGTCCCGATCGGCGACTCCGGATCATGCCGCCGTCGGAATGGCGACGTGAGCAGGAGGCCTTCCGTCGCACCGCTGAGACCCCCGAGCAGGCGCGCCGCTTTCTTCGCGAGCTGGTCGGCAATGCGTACCCGTTCGAGGTGGACGCTCAAGGCCGTCTGCTGCTCAGTGCCGCTCAGCGGCGGTGGGCCGACATTCATGACAACGCGGTTTTCGTCGGCCTTGGCTCGGCGGTCGAGCTTGCCGGCGAGCGCCTCTGGCGCTCCAACCAACCAGAGCTGGACCCAGACGAATTCACCCGGCTGCACGACCTCGTGCACCGCGCCGATGACGAACGGGAATTCCAGCCATGACGCGCGACTTGACACATGGAACGGCCCACGCCGACCGTGGCAGGCATGGGCACTGCGCCGAACGACGCCACGCCCGGTGCCCTGGCGCCTGACGCGCCCGGTCACCGGCCGGTCCTTCTACACCCCCTCATAGAGAGCCTGCAGCCCAAGCCGGGCGATCTCGCCGTCGACGCCACCCTCGGCGGCGGCGGTGTTACCGGCGCGCTTCTCGAACGCGTCGGCCCCGGCGGCCGTGTCGTCGCTATCGATCGCGATGCGGCGGCAATCGAGCGGGCGCGGTCGCAATTTGGCGATGCGCGCTCCGCCCTGACGCTGGTCCACGATGATTTTGCCAACATCGGCACGATCATCGAGCGGCTCGGCATCGATGCGGTCGACGTCGTCGCGTTCGATCTCGGCATCTCGTCCCTCCAGTGGGACGACGCCGCACGCGGCTTCAGCTTCAACCGCGACGGTCCTCTCGACATGCGACTGGACCGCACGTCGGGACAGACAGCGGCCGAGCTCATCGCGTCTGCGAGTGAAGACGAGCTGCGTGACATACTTCGCGAGCTCGGCGAGGAACGCTTCTCCCAGCGCATCGCGCGACGCATCGTCGAGACGCGAGCGCGACATCCAATCGAGACGACGCAACAGCTGCGCGAGATGGTGGAGAAGACCATCGCGCGCCGCTTCTGGCCGAAGCGCATTCATCCGGCCACACGCACCTTTCAGGCTTTGCGCATCGCCGTCAACGGCGAGCTGCACAGTCTCGAACGCGGTCTGCAGGCATCCATTCACATCCTCCGGCCCGGTGGGCGTCTTGGGGTCATCTCCTTCCACTCTCTCGAGGACACCCTTGTCAAGACCACACTCCACGTCGCAGCAACGTCCTGTCTCTGTCCGCCCCAACAGCCCCACTGCACCTGCGCCCACCGGGCCACACTCTCTCTGGTCACACAGCGCGTGATCAGACCCGACAGCGCCGAAATCGGCGCGAACCCACGCGCCCGCTCCGCGCGGCTGCGCGTGGCGCAGAAGCTCGACCTCGCCGGTTGAATCCAACGTCACCGTCAATGTCTCTGATCGACCGCACTCCTACGTCTACTCATGCGTCGCCGCACTACACACGTCATCACCGAAGAGCTCGACGAGCTTCCTATGGAGGCGGCGCGCCCGCGCCGTCCGCGCCTGCGTCGCGGGGGACCACGCACACCATTGCCGCTGCTGCCGCTGATCGCGGTTGCCGCAGGTGTTGGCGTGGCCTACGTCAGCCAGTCAGCACACACCACCGCCGCGACCTATGCGGCGAGCAACCTCGCCGCGCAGCGGCAACAGCTCGACGCGCAGAGCCGTCAGCTCGGTGACGAGCTCGCGCGACTCGAGTCGTCGGAGCGCATCGTCTCTGCGGCGCAGCGTCTGGGCATGCGTCCACCGACCAGCTGGACGTATGTCAGCGGGCATCCGGTCCAAGTTCTGCGGCAGCGATGACCCGTCGATCGCGACCGGCGCAGGGGCAACGCCCGCGCGCGTGGTTCATCGGGGACATCACCGACTTCCGCCGGCGCGGGCTGTGGCTGGTACTCGCATTCAGCGCCATGGCCGTCGCCGTGCTCGGCCGCCTCGTGCAGGTGCAGGTGATGCAGTCGCACGCACTCGCTGCCGCGGCGCGCGCGCAGCACACGAGCGACGTCACGCTGCATGGGAATCGCGGCCTCATCGTCGACCGCAGCGGCCGCGTCCTGGCGAGCAACCGCTCCGTCTACGACGTCTTCGTCGATCCGGCGCTCGTCGATCCACCGCAACGCGAGGAGGTGGCTACGAAGCTCTCCGGAGTCCTCGCTGCCTCAGAGAGCACGGTTCTCGCCGCCTTGAGCCAGCCGAACGAGTTCGACTATGTGGCCAAGGGGGTGAGCGCCCAGATCAACGAGCGGCTGCACGCGCTCGACCTCCCTGGAGTGGGAACGGTACCGACGCAACAGCGGGTCTACGACCCGTCGCCGCTGCAGCAGTCGTCATTCGCGGCGAACCTCCTCGGATTCGTCGACGCTGACGGCAATGGGCAGTACGGGCTCGAGCAGAACTACAACAAGGTGTTGAGCGGGGAGGCGGGACACGAATCGACGCTCACCGATCTGCTCGGCAACTCGATCGTGTTGAGCGGCGAGCAGCGTGTCGACGCGCACGACGGCTCCAATCTGCAGCTCGGGCTCGATTCGCAGCTCCAGTACTGGGCCGAGCTGGCGCTGGCAAAAGGTGTCGCCGACACCGGATCGGCGTCCGGCACGTTGATGGTGATGGACCCGCATACCGGATCCGTTCGCGCCTGGGCGCAATACCCCACGTACGACGGCAACAACTATGGCAGCTCCAAGCTTTCCAACTTTCTCGACATGGCCGTGAGTGCCCCGTACGAGCCGGGGTCCGTCATGAAGACGGTCACCTTCGCTGGCGGCCTCAACAACCACACGATCACGCCGGATACAGTGATAGACGAGCGGCAGACGATGATCGACGGCTATCTCATCCACGACTGGGACGGCCGTTCGCACGGTAGCGTCACCATGCAACGCGTGCTCGATCTGTCCCTCAACAACGGCGCCATCAAGCTGCAGCAGATGGAGGGGCAGGATCCCTTCTACACCAACATGCTCGCCTTCGGCATCGGCGCACCGACGGGCATCGATCTTGCCGGTGAGGTGAACGATCCGATGCCGCCGCAGCAGTCATGGAACACGTTGAGCTACGCGGAGGCATCGTTCGGCCAGGGCATCCTCACGACGCCGGTCGAGATGCTGTCGGCGGTGAACGCCGTCGCCAACGGCGGCGTGTGGGTGCAGCCCCACGTCGTCGACGCCGTCGTCGACCCGTCCACCGGCAAGGCGACGCACGTGACGCCGCACACACGCCGCGTCATCAGCCCCGAGGCCGCGGCGACGCTGTCGCACATGATGGTGGGCGTCGTCGATGACAAGGGATCGGAAGGCAACACCGCGCAGATCCCCGGCTACAAGGGCGAGGTCGCCGGGAAAACCGGAACCGCGAGCGTTGCCGAGCACGGTCGTTACGGTGACAACGTCATCGTGTCATTCGCCGGCTTCATGCCGGCGGACAATCCGCAGTTCACGATGATGATCGTGCTCAACAAGCCGCAGGAGAGCAGCCAGCCTCGGTTCGGCGCGACTCTCGCCGCACCTGTGTGGAAGGACGTTGCCCAGCTGATCGTCGACGAGTGGCGGATCCAACCGTGATACGGGCCGTCGCCGTGCTCGCAGCATCGTTTGTGGTCGGGGCCGCGCTGTATCCGCCGCTCGTGTCTGCATTCGTCCGTCGCGGTCTGGGACAGCACATCGCGTCGTACGGGCCTCGCAGCCACCGGATAAAAGAAGGAACGCCGACCCTCGGTGGCATCCTCTTCTGCGTCATCGCACTCGCGGCGTGGCTGATTCTCGACCGCGGACGTGAGGGATTCATCGCCGTCTTCGCGCTCCTTGGTGGCGCCGCGATCGGCGCGTTCGACGACGCCATCAACATTCGCTCCCGCAGCCGCCTCGGTCTCGGGGCGTATCAGCGCATCGCTGTCGAGGGTGCGGTCGGCTTGTTGCTCGGGATCGCCCTCGTCCTCAGCGGGTTCACGCACCAGTACTTTCCTGGTTTGGGTGCGCCGAATTTCGGCTGGGGAATGGTGCCGCTCACCATCGTCGCTGTCATCGCCGTGTGCAACGCCGTGAATCTCACCGACGGCGTTGACGGCCTCGCCGCGTCCTGCGTCGCGCTCGTTCTGTTCGGCATCACGATGATCGCCGCGCACGCACTCGACGCCCACGCGGCAGTTGTCGCTGCGGCGCTCACGGGCGCCGTCTGCGCGTTCCTCCTGTACAACTGGTTCCCGGCGCGTATCTTCATGGGTGACACCGGGTCGCTCGCGCTGGGAGCCGTGATTGTGGCGCTGTGCGCCGAGTTGCACCTGGTGTGGGCGCTGCCGTTGCTCGGTATCGTGTTCATGGTCGAGACGTTGAGCGTCATCATCAACGTCACGGCGATCCGCCGGTACGGCCGTCGCGTGTTTCGCGCGAGTCCGCTGCACCATCACTTCGAGGAGCTCGGTCTGCGCGAGCAGCGGCTGGTGATCGCTTTTGCCGCCGCTGCGGCGGTGGCCACGATGTTCACGGTGCTGCTCACGCACTACGCGGGTCCCGCTGCGTGAATCGCGCCGTGGTGATCGGACTGGCGCGTACGGGCGCCGCGGTAGCCCGCGCGCTCCACGCCGATGGCTACGACGTCGTGGTCCTCGATCGCGCTGAGAGCGATGACGTGCGCCGGCGGGCGCGCCAGCTCGGCGATGCGATCGAGGTACGTCTC
>JBHEMA010000233.1:0-3483 GCA_046262795.1 Candidatus Dormibacteria bacterium
CCAAAATCCTTGCCGGCGAGAACGTCGGCGTCGGGCGCGACCACACGCTGTACGCGCGCGCCAGCGGCGTCGTCGCATACGACCGCACCGGCCACGACCGCACGCGCGCCAACGTGCGTGGCGTTCCCGTGCTTCGCATCGGCGAGATGATCCAGGAGGTCGCGCGGGTCGAACCCGCTCAAGCGGCTGGCTAGCTCCGGTCCCTTCCTCGACGAGGTCGACATCGACGTCGCCTCGGGCGCCGGCGGCCACGGCGCGGTGAGCTTCCGGCGTGAGAAGTACGTGCCGGCCGGTGGACCGGACGGCGGTGACGGCGGTGCCGGCGGCGACGTCGTCCTCCTCGCCGACAGCGGTGACGCGACACTGTCGTCGTTCCGCGAACGCCGGACATTTCGCGCCGAGAACGGGAGTCCCGGCGCCGGCGGGCGTCGCACCGGTCGCGACGGCGAGGAGTTGGCGGTGCACGTGCCGCCCGGCACCGTCGTCCGCGAGGGCGACCGCGTGCTCGCCGACCTCGACACGACCGGCGCGCGATTGATTGCGGCTCGCGGCGGACGCGGCGGTCGCGGCAACGCACGGTTTGCGACGCCGACGCGTCGAGCGCCGCGACTGGGCGAGCTCGGCGAACCCGGCGAGCGCCACCGTCTCCATCTGGAGCTGAAACTCATCGCCGACGTCGGACTCGTCGGGCTGCCCAATGCTGGAAAGTCGACGTTGCTCGCCGCCCTCACCGGCGCGCACCCGAAGATCGGGGCGTATCCCTTCACCACGCTGCACCCGAACCTCGGTGTTGCCAACGCTGCGTCAGGTCACACGTTGCTGATCGCCGACGTGCCGGGTCTCATCGCGGGTGCACACGAAGGCGCCGGTCTCGGTTTGGACTTTTTGCGGCACATCGAACGCACGCGCGTGCTCGTGCACGTGGTCGACGTCTCCAACGGCGAGGACGAGGCCGAGCGCGCCATTGAGGTGATCCGCGACGAGCTGCGCGAATTCAGCGCTGCGCTGATCGATCGCCCCGTGGTGCTCGCGCTCAACAAGGTCGACGTGCCCGGCGCAGCCGGCGTGGCGGAGCGCGTCGCACCCCGGCATCCGGGGGCGGTGCTCATCTCCGCAGCAACCGGAGATGGAGTCGATGCACTGCTGGGATTGGTCGAAGAAGCTGTCGCACGGAGTGCGGCGCCGCCTGCGGCAGCGGAGGTCGACCCTGCCGATCACCGCACGTATGCGTACCGCAGCCGTAGCGAACGACCCGTGGTTCCGCGTGAGGACGGCGCCTTTCGCGTCCACGCAAAGGGGATCGAGCGACTCGTCGCTCGAACCGATCTCGACAGTGACGACGCGGTGGCTCGCCTGCAACGCACGATGCGACGTGCTGGAGTGGACGACGCACTGCGCGCCGCCGGTGCGAGCGACGGCGACACCGTGCGCATTGGCGACAACGAGTTCATCTTCAGCGACGAAGCGCTGCCGTGAAGACGGTCGTCATCTTCGGCGGCACCTTCGATCCGGTGCAGCTCGGCCATCTGGCGGTTGCCGAGCAATCACACGACGGCCTGCAGCCGGACGAGTTCTGGTTTCTCGTCGCCAACGTCCCTGGCGAGCGCAAGCCGGTGTACGCGCCCGCCGGCATACGTCTCGCCATGGTGCGCGCGGCTATTGCTGACGATCCGCGCTTCGCGGCGAACGATCTGGAGATCCGGCGCGGAGGCGTGACTTACACCGCGGAGACGATGAGCGACCTGCATCGGTTGGAGCCGGACACGAGCTTTCGTCTGCTGCTGGGAGCGGACTCGGCGCGCAGCATCAACGAGTGGCGCTACGGTGACGTGCTGCTCAGAGAGGAGTCGTTCGTCGTGGTCAACCGGGCGGGCGAGGAGCAGGTGACGCCTGACGACCTGACTCGTCTCGGGTACGACGCAGCGCGTCTCCGCCTGCTTCAGGTGGATGCACCGGCGGTCAGCGCGAGTGAGGTGCGAGGTCGCGCCGGCCGCGGTGAATCGCTCGACGGACTCGTGCCGCCGGCCGTCGCCGCGATCATCGCCCGCGAACAGCTGTATGCGCAGCCTCGGGCCCGTGCATAATGATGAGTGGATGACGTCCACGGAGCTCGCCGGCTTCATCGCCGAAGCCGCCGCCGACAAGAAGGCTCGCGACGTCGTCGTCCTCGACATCCGAGGCAAGACCACCATCGCCGACTACTTCGTCATCTGCGAGGGGGACACCGACCGGCAGGTTCGTGCCATTGTTGACAACATCGACGAGGTGTGCACGGTGCACGGAGCGCGGCCACTGCATTCAGCGGGCGTCGGCGACGGCTCCTGGGCGTGCCTCGACTATGACTCGGTGATCGTGCACGTGTTCCTTCCTGGCGAGCGCACCTATTACGACCTCGAGTCGCTCTGGGGCGCACCGGCGGGCGAGCTCTCCGGATAGCACGCGCCCGGGCGTGATCCGGTCGCTAGCCCTGTGAGAAGAAACCGGCCGGCGTCGTCAGCGCGCTGATCAAGCTCTGTGCGGCGAAGATGAGCGCGACACCGCACACGGCGGTGACGGCGATCAGACCGATCTTCTCGGCAACCGTCAGGTCGCGGCCGCCGACGCGTTGCATCGGCGGGAGCACGACTCCGAGCAGCGCACCGGCGACGATGCCGCCGGCGTGCGCGAAGTTGTTCACGCCCGAACTCAGGAAACCCAGCACGACGTTGAGGACGATGACGATGACGGCGTAGTTGCGCATACCGCTGGCAACGCCGGCGGGGACGTTCTTGCCCTGCACGCGACCGAGCAAGAGCAGGAGACCGACAAGTCCCGAGATGCCGCCTGACGCACCGATCGTGATGCGGCCCGCGGTCTCGACGCCGACGGCCGTCGCGCCGATCCAGACCAGCCCACCCGCGACAGCGCTGATCAAGAAGGTGCCCACCAGCACAAGCCGCCCATACAGCTGCTCGACGAAGCGCCCAATCCAGAACATCGCAAGACCGTTGAACAGAATGTGGAAGAACGACGTGTTGTCGTGGATGAATGCGCTGCTGACAAAGCGCCACCACGCCTCGCCGCCGGGTGCGTTCACCAGACCACCGAATGCGAAGAGTTCGGCGTCAGGTGCTTGAAAGCGCCGCAGCAGCACCTGTTCGAGCAGGTACACGGCAACGAAGATGCCGATGAGTGCGTACGTCACCGTGGGTTGCGTGACCGTGGCGCGCCGGACGGGAGCTGCGTAACCACCGGCGACCGCCTGGCGCTCCGCGAGATCGACGGCCGCGAGCGTGGGGACGGCGCCGCCGTCACGCACGTGGCGGACGCGTGCGCGCAGCTCGGTCAACGACGGCATACCGCCCGGAATCGGCAGGACCGCAGCGGCGTTGCCCTGTTCGACGTCGATCCATGCGGCGCCGACCCGCACGGGGTCACCGGCCGGAGCGCTCGCCATGATGCTGCCGGTGACCGGGCGCAGCGCGACGAGCAGCACATCGCACG
>JBHEMA010000234.1:0-4551 GCA_046262795.1 Candidatus Dormibacteria bacterium
GCGTCGCGCAGCGCGGTCGCGGTGCGCACGATGCGATCGACGTCGTGCTGCGGCGCTTCGCTGTACACGATGACGCCTTCGGCCTGCTTGCCGGCGCGCGCGATCGCTTGCGCAGAGCGCGTCAGGTTGCGGACGTCGTTCAGCGGGTCGTAACAGCGAAAGATGTCGACGCCCGCGCCGGCTGCGGCGGTGATGAACGCATCGACGACATCATCCGGTTGATGCCGGTGCCCGACGAGTGCCTGGCCCGCGAGCACGGCGACGAGTGGCGTGATCGGCGCCGCTGCGCGCGTGGCACGCAGCCGCTCGAACGGATCCTCAGCGAGAAAGCGCAGCGACGCTTCGAAGGTCGCGCCGCCGAAGACGTCGAGCGCGGCGAAGCCGCAGTGATCCAGACGTTCCGCGACGGGAATGGCATGGCGAAGCCGGAGACGGCTGACGAGCAGCGACTGCTGCCCGTGGCGGAGCGATGTCTCCACCAGCTCGAGCCTGGGCATGGAGCCGACAGTCTATACGGGCGTCGTGAAGCCTTCGGGCGGCTTCGCGCTCGCGCTCATGCGCGCGCGCTCGCGCAGCACCGCCTCGGCGACCGTCTCGTCGGAGAGCGCGATGATCTCGGCGGCGAGATGTGCCGCGTTGCGCGCCCCCATGTCGCCAACCGCGACGGTCGCCACCGGGATGCCGGGGGGCATCTGCACGATGCTGAGCAGCGAATCGAATCCTGCAAGCGGGGTCGCCGCCAGTGGCACACCGATCACGGGAATGGTCGTGACGCTTGCCAGCACACCGGGGAGATGCGCGGCCGCGCCCGCGCCGGCGATGAGCACGCGCAGCCCCCTGGCTTTCGCGGCGAGCGCATACGCCCGCACCACGTCGCCGGCGCGGTGTGCCGACATGACGCCGATCTCCCAGCCGATCCCGTACGTGTCGAGTACGTCGCCGCATTTCTGCATGACGGGGAGATCGGATTCGCTGCCAACCACGATGCCGGCACGCACGTCACTGCTCACGAGCGCGTCCCGCTCAGCTGCGACGTCATCGTGGCGCCGATGTCGCGTCGGTACTGCATACCGTCGAAGTGCACGCGCGACAGGTTCTCATAGGTGCACTCGAGCGCCGCGTCGACACGCGCCCCCGTTGCCACGACGCAGAGGACGCGGCCGGCCGATGTGCGCAGAGTGCCGTCGGGGTCGCGCCGCGTGCCCGCATGGAAGACGAGGGCATCCGGATCGACGGCGTCGAGACCGTTGATGACATCGCCGGTGCGCGGCTTGCCCGGATAACCCCGTGCGGCGGCGACGACTCCTGCGCCCGCCGGCTGCGCGACGCTCACACGACCGGGTTGCAACGATCCCTGCGCCGCAGCCCCGAGCAGGCCGATCGCGTCCTCCGCGAGCATGGGAAGGAGCACCTGCGCCTCGGGGTCGCCGAACCGCGCATTGAACTCCAGGACCTGCGGACCGTCAGGCGTCAGGATGACGCCCGCGTACAGGCAGCCGGTGAACGGCGTGCCGCGCTCGCGCAGCGCGTCGACGCACGGCTGCAGAGCGCGACGCGCGATGTCATCGAGCAGCACGTCACTCATGTTGTCAGGCGGCGAAATCGCGCCCATGCCGCCGGTGTTGGGGCCGCGATCGCCATCGAGCGCGCGCTTGTGATCGCGCACCGGCGGCAGCAACCGGACGTGCGTACCGTCGGTGATGGCGAGCACGCTCACCTCGGGGCCGTGCAGGCGTTCCTCGACGACGACACGCGTGCCCGCGTCGCCGAAGGCGTGAGCGTCGAAGCATTGCTGCAGCGCTTGCGTGGCGTCTTCGACGCTGTCCGACACGGTGACGCCCTTGCCCAATGCAAGACCGTCGGCTTTGACGACGCAACGCCCGCGCAGCTCGTGCACGAATCGGAGCAACGACTCGCGCTCGTCTGCTCCGCCGCTGAGCCACCGGGCGGTGGGGATGCCGGCGTCGTCCATCAACTCCTTGGCGAACGACTTCGAGGACTCGATGCGCGCCGCGGCTGCGGTCGGCCCGAACACAGCGATGCCATTCGCCGTGCACGCATCCGCGACGCCTGCTGCGGCCGCAGCGTCGGGACCGATCACGACGAGATCGACGTCGCGTCCGCGCGCCAACCGTGCGACCGCATGCGCGTCCTCGGGATCCAGAGGCACGTTCTCTGCGATGTCCGCGGTACCGCCGTTACCGGGCGCTGCGATCACCTCGACGTCATCTCGATCGCGCCTGCACCACCACGCAAGCGCATGCTCGCGGCCTCCGCTACCGACGATGAGCACTCGCACGGACGTCTACGCGATTCCGGTTCGATAGATGGTCGCAGCGGGTCCTGCCGCCCGCTGCGACAACTCGAACCGTCGCTTCGATTCCAGCTCGTCACTCCCACTCGATCGTCGACGGCGGCTTGCTCGAGATGTCGTAGACGACGCGATTGACTCCGGGGACCTCATTGACGATGCGCCGGCTCATCGTCGCCAGCACGTCGTAGGGCACGCGCGCCCAGTCGGCCGTCATCCCGTCGTCGCTCTCGACGATGCGGATCGCGACGACGTTGGCGTACGTGCGCCCATCACCCATGACGCCGACGGACGAAATCGGCGTGAGGATCGCGAACGACTGCCAGACCCGGCGGTACAGGCCGCTGCGCTTGATCTCGTCGATGACGATCCAGTCGGCCGCGCGAAGCGTGTCGAGACGGTCGCGCGTCACCTCGCCGATCACGCGAATGGCGAGGCCGGGACCGGGGAACGGCTGCCGCCAGACCATGTCCTCGGGCAATCCGAGCGCGAGACCGACCTGGCGCACCTCGTCCTTGAAGAGGTAGCGCAGCGGCTCGACCAGCGTGAAGCGGAGGTCGCGCGGCAGGCCGCCGACGTTGTGATGCGTCTTGATCGTCTGTGCGTGCTGCGTGTCGTGCGACGTCGACTCGATGACATCGGGATAGAGCGTTCCCTGAGCGAGGAAGTCGATGTCGCCCAAAGCCGTCGCCTGTTCCTCGAAAACGCGGATGAAGGTGGCGCCGATGCGGCGTCGCTTGTCTTCGGGATCGGTCACGCCGCGCAGCGCTTCGAGGAACTGCGCAGTGGCGTCGACGTGCACCAGGCGGATGTGCCGCTGCCGCGACATCACCTCGACGACGCGGTCGCCCTCACCGCGGCGCAAGAGTCCGTTGTCGACGAAGACGCACGTGAGCTGATCACCGACGGCCCGGTGCACCAGCGTCGCTGCGACTGCGCTGTCGACACCGCCACTGAGCGCGCAGATGACGCGGCCGCTGCCGACGCGGCTGCGCACGTCGGCCACCGCCATGTCGATGAACGACTCCGGCACCCACGTGCCGCGACAGCCGCACACGTTGAGCAGGAAGTTGCGCAACACCTCGCGTCCCAACGGCGTGTGCATCACCTCGGGATGAAACTGGATGCCGAAGCGACTGTTGCCGTCGGTGAAGGCGGCGCATGGTGAGTTGAGCGAATGCGCGATCGGCTCGAATCCGTCGGGCAGCCGCTCGATGACGTCGCCGTGCGACATCCACACGTCGAGGTCGCGCGGGAGGCCGCGGAACAGACCCGCGTCCTGATCGACAGTGAGCGACGCGTGTCCGTACTCGCGTCTGGTCGCCGGCGCCACGTCGCCGCCAAGGTCGTGCGCCAGCAGCTGCATGCCGTAACAGATGCCGAGGATGGGAACGCCCAGCCGGTAGACGCGCGGGTCGGGATGCGGCGCTCCCGGCTCGTAGACGGATGCCGGGCCGCCGCTGAAGATCAGCCCTCGCGGATTGCGGCGCTGCACCTCGTCAGCGTCGATGGTGCCGGGGACGAGCTCGCAGTACACCTTCGCCTCGCGCACACGGCGTGCGATGAGCTGGCTGTACTGCGACCCGAAGTCAAGAACGAGAACGGTGTCCTGCGCAACTGCAGGCTCGGATGCCGCGGTGTGATGGTCGGCGGCGATGGTGGAAGCCGCCGGCGTCACACCCCCATCCCGACGCGCTGCTCGCGCTGCTGCACCTTTCCCTCCGTCTTGATCGCCGGCGCCACGACCATCTCCGTGTCCTGGAACTCCTGGATCGTCGACGCGCCGCACACGCCCATCGCACTCTTCAACGCGCCGACGAGGTTCATGCTGCCGTCATCGACGTGCGCTGGGCCGAAGAGGATCTCCTGCAGCGTTCCCTTCATGCCGGTGCGGATGCGCGTGCCGCGCGGCAGGTTCGGATCCGGCGTCGCCATGCCCCAGTGATTGCCGTGTCCCGCGGCTTCCTCGGACGCCGCAAAGATGGAGCCGATCATCACCGCGTCGGCGCCACTGGCGAACGCCTTGGCGACGTCGCCACCGAGGCGCATGCCGCCGTCCGTGATGATGGCGACGTGCTCACCGCTGCGGCGCTGATGGTCGTCACGCGCCGCGGCGCAATCGCTTGTCGCCGTGACCTGCGGCACGCCGACACCGAGGACTGCGCGCGTCGTGCAGGCTGCGCCCGGCCCGACACCGACGAGCAGTCCCTTGATGCCGGTGTCCATGAGCTCGAGCGCCG